>NZ_CALPCV010000021.1:0-43809 GCF_943193095.1 Parasutterella muris
TGAGAAAATACAGTGAGGAGTGCAAAAAGAATAATAGTCTGCCGATGGTGTATGACAGTGACTGCAGAGTTCTGGACACTTTGAACAATGTAATGCAGACCAGATTCTGCGGAGGTTACTATTTCGGTGAAATCGCAGGGAAAAGGCGGATGTTATTTGAAGCCCTTGGAGTTCCGGTTCCTGATGCAGAGCCCGAAAAGGCCCAAGTCTACGAAGACGACGAAGAAGAGACAGACTTCTAAAGAAGATGCCTTCGGATTAAGAGCTGAGCCTCTGCTAGAGGCTCTAGATTCTGCAATATTTCAGCCCGATTTTTGTAATCTAGGAGCGGGAATTCAGGTCCGGACTGCCCCGCTCTGCTTGGCGATTAAACCGAAAATGGAAAAGCCCGGATAAATCCGGGCTCAGGAATTTTGGCGGAGTGGACGGGACTCGAACCCGCGACCCCCGGCGTGACAGGCCGGTATTCTAACCAACTGAACTACCACTCCATTTGTCTTCTCAACGACTCACGTCATCGAGAAAACGAGATTCTACCTTATCGAAAAATTTTCGCAACTTGAAGACGAAAAGCACTTGTAAAATTTTATTTCTTTAGTTTCAAAATTCCTGTTACCGCCCTATTCGTTATGCATTCGGAAGCCAGGAATCTCTCTGACGCGTATGCCTCGGCGCCATTCTCTGGATCGCTTTAATGCGGCAGAGTTCGTCCGGATGAGAGATATAAAAAATTCTATACAGCGGATCGGCCGCAATTGACCCGGCCTTATCGGCAAACGCTTTGACTATCGCGCTGATCATAGAGTTCCAATCCAAAAGCTTGACGGAAAAACGCTCCGCATTCTCTTCCACACTCCGCATGAAGAGATTCTTGATCGGAATCAGCGGAAACATGAAGACAAATACTGCCATGCTGTATAAGACAAACGCTTCTCCATGTCCGATTACTTCAGACGGATTTACGCCGAGCCCCTGATAGAACCAGGGCTGCTGCACCGCAAGCTCAAGAAAGATGAAAAAGAAGAAGGAAAGGAACATAAAGATCACTGAAGCTTTGACGGCAGAGCAGTACTTGGTTCGGCCTATCTCAATAGCAATCAGCGCCTCTGTCTCTAAAGGAGTCAGCTGATCAATCAGCCGTGACTCGAGAATAATTTTTCGTGCGCTGCCTAAACCCACAATCCGCACGGGACGCGAAGCGGCAGAGCGGTCCGAAAGAAAAACACTGCCGGAAAAAAATCCGGCTTTAGTGAGAAATTCATTAAGACGATCCTTCAGCGGACTCTCCGGCATTGGCCTGCCTCTAAAAGCAAGCACTTCATAAAGCCAAACGGAAGCCGGTACTAGAAACGCAGATATCAGCCACGACCAAAACCACCAGCCCATCATTTCTGAGTCCCACAGCGCAAATGTCACTATTAATAAAATAAGTCCGCTCACTAAACCAATTAGGAGCGCAAGCGGCCGATTACTCAGGGCCGAGAAATACAGCCCTCCGGTTCCGCTTTGCGAAGAAACCGCAAACAGAGCGTCCACAATCAGAAAGAGCGCAGCCGCTTCGAGCACAACCGCTGTCTGAGCAAAAACGCCGTCACCGAAAAATTCTGCCGTCACCGAGGCCTGCCATGGCAAAAGACCGCAGAACGAAAGAATAAAGACAAGAAGCAGAAACACGATATGCCTGATTTCATAAAGCTGATCAATCCGCAGACATTTATCCGCAGCCGATTGGTGCGCCTCAATGGAAACCTGACCGGCAAAAACGTGAGGCACCCGCCCTCTCTCCTGATTAATGAGCCGGACTTGTCTTAAATAAAGAAAAACACTCAAGACGATATTTCCAAGAAGGAAGATCAGGTAAATCGTCTCGAAGGTAAGACCACTGTTCATTTTGACTTCCTTGAATTACTACGATTACTGAAGTCAGAAGATAGTCTTGTAAGGCGGGATCGGGCGACTTATTCACCCATTAGGAGCAATGAAAAAGCCCGGAAAACCGGGCTCTTGAATTCTGGCGGAGTGGACGGGACTCGAACCCGCGACCCCCGGCGTGACAGGCCGGTATTCTAACCAACTGAACTACCACTCCTCGCTCTAACTCTCGTTTCGAGGTGAAGCGAATTTTACAGAGATTCAAAAATCGTGCAAGTCGAAATACCCTTTTTTGAGACCCTCTGAAAGCCAAAAGCTTTTAACTTATTGAGTCATCGCTACTTTAATTCGGGTAAAAAAATGTAAACGCCGTGTCAGCAAAACGATTTCTTTGCCGAACAAATGAATTGCCTGAGAATTATTCGGGATTACCCTTTGTAGAGTGTTGAAATACCAAGAGTAGGAATACAATCAACCTTGTTACGATTTGTTAATAAACCTTAACAAATGTAATAACACTAAATCCTTATAACAACCCACAGGTAGATACAAAATGAGCAAATCCCTAAGAAGCTGGATCATCGTTTTGGCCATCGGCTTTGTGATTTGGTTTATACCGACTCCTCAAGGCCTAACGCCTAACGCATGGCATCTGTTCGCGGTCTTTGCGGCCACTATCGCCGGCTTTATTCTTCAGCCGATTTCAATGGGTGCCGTCGCTTTCATCGCATTAACTTTCTGCGCGATCACCGGCGTCCTCAAAACCGGTCAGGCCCTGATGGGCTTCGGCAACGGCACAATTTGGCTGATCGTCTGCGCCTTCTTCCTCTCCCGAGCCTTTATTAAAACCGGCTTTGGCAGAAGAATCGCGTTCCTGATCATCAAATACATCGGCCGTTCTTCCCTCTCTCTCGGCTACTCGATCGCGCTCTCCGAGCTGATCGTTTCTCCGGCGATGCCTTCGGCAACCGCACGAGGAGGCGGCGTTTTCTATCCGATCGTTCAGTCTCTTGCCAGCGCGTTCGGTTCCGAACCCGGACCCACAGCCGGCAAGATCGGTAAATACCTGATGCAGGTCGGTTATCACACTGACGCGGTCACCTGCATGATGTTCCTGACATCCATGGCCGGAAACCCGCTCTGCGTCGGCTTAGCCGCGTCTGCTGTCGGTGTTGAAATCACCTGGATGGGCTGGGCCATCGCTGCTATCGTCCCGGGTCTGATCTCCCTGTTCCTCGTCCCGCTTCTGATGCTCAAGCTTTCTCCTCCTGAAATCAAGGCAATCCCCGGTGCGCACGACCTCGCTGTCAGCGAACTGCAGAAGATGGGCCCGATGAACCTTCAGGAAAAAGTACTTGCCTTCGTCTTCGTCATGTGTCTCATCCTCTGGGCAACCGGAAGCTGGACAAAACTCGGCGCGACACCGGTCGCCATGCTTGCCGTCGCAATCATGCTGATCTGCAAAGTGCTTGACTGGAAAGACATCCTCTCCGAAAAAGGCGCTTGGGATGCTATGTTCTGGATGGGAGGCCTCGTCGCTCTGGCAACCGCCTTGGCAAAATCTGGCTTTATCGCCTGGCTCGCCAAGATGATCGGCGGCGCAATCGCTGCCGCCAACCTCGGCTGGATCACATCCTTCGTGGTCATCTCGCTGATTTACATCTACTCGCACTACTGCTTCGCTTCCGTTACAGCGCGTATTTCCGCGATGTACGCTGCATTCGTTGCAGTTGCGGCCGCCTGCGGCGTTCCGGCTCTCCTGGTCGCGCTCACCTTCGGCTGCTTTGCCAACCTCCCAATCTCTCTGACCCACTACGGTAACGGCTGCGGCCCGGTCTACTTCGGCGCCGGCTACGTTTCTCAGGGTGAATGGTGGAGAAACGGCTTTATCATCACAACGGTTAACGTGGTGATTTGGCTCACCGTCGGTATGGCTTGGTGGAAGATCATCGGTCTGTACTAATCGGCTTGGCAATGTAAGTCTCTGATCAAAGGGCGTCCTCGGACGCCCTTTCCTTTATTTGCGAAAGTACTCATTGGAAATTCCAATGATACGTATATACTAGAGCCTCTCATCCACAACGAGTCGACGAGAAATAACTATGAGAAAGCTTGCCGCCGCTGCCGTCTGCTGCCTGATGCTTCAGGGCTGCTCTCTACTCGGACTGGCTTCGACCGGAATCTCTGTCGCCACCCCGAAACACGGCTGGTTTGACGTCAATTCTCAGCTAACCGAACCCGATCAAATCAAAAGGCCGGAAGTTCCGCTTAACCTCTCACTTAAAACCCGTATCATCATTCAGGGACTCGATCTCGATTCCGCGGGGGTTTTAGAAAACTCCGTCGAATGGCTCTATCGGGAAGATTTAAATAAACTGCTGTCAAAACTCTTTGAATCCTCAGGGTTGGCCGTAATCAATGACAGAGGGCTCGACGGCACCGTCTTTGTAGAAATTTCCGATTCCGCGGAAGACCCGGGAACCCGCTACATTCCAATCCTTCCGACACTGCGCTGGACGGAGCGCAAGGTCGGAAAGATGAGAATCACATTTATCAATTCCTCGGATAAAAAAGTGACTTCCGGCATTCAGGAGGAAAGCGTCTTTGTCCAAAGCGGCGTGATTGCCGACGAACCCAACGCCCCCTACAAACAAAAGTCGTTTGAAATCTCACGGGCCGCCTACACCTTCCAGGGTGAATTTGTTGGTCTCGATAAGCTTGATGAACAGCTCTTTTACCGGTGCATTAAAGTTATTCAGGATAAGATTTCGCTTGATAAGTTCTTTGCCGAGCCGGACAATGTACCCAATGAGAGTCAGGCGCCCGATCCGAAGGGCGGGTGGTACAATAATTTGGGTGGAGAGGTAGCTGAAGGCGTCACGCAATAGCGGTTCATCAAAAGCCGCCGTGTCATGGACGCTCAGTCTGCCGCGTTTTTTTATATCTGCTCCGGAAGTTATGAACACCGCTCAAAAAATCGGTACCGGCGTCGTCGCCGCTACCCTAGTCTGCTCTGCAGCATACGGATTTCTTATCCATACCCAGGCTTCGCACTTTGATCAATTCGCTGAAAATCCTTCTCGCTACCTCGGCGAGAACTTTAAAGATGTCTCAGTTGAGATCTCGAATTCTTCGATCTTCGGCCGCGAATTCATCTTAAATAAGGGTGATGTGCATTTTGGCGGCAGCGTTAGTTTCGGTCTTAAGCCGCACGCGAATATGAAGATGCTTGCGACAAGCTCTCGGCCGCTTTTTAACGAAGCAATCAAGAGCGCCGATCCGACGCTCACTGTCGATTTAAATTATCGTTTCATCCCTAAAGTGCTGGAATTTGCGTCCAAACCTTTCTCGGCCAGAGACGAATCTGCAGGCACCGCGCTTGAGATCGGTAAAGTCAGTCTAAAAGCTTTGCCGGATATGGCCAGCAGTTCTGATGGAAATCTAAAATTCAATTCTGCCAATGCGGTCTTTGATATTCAAAATTTCGCGCTGCGTCTCTCGCCGACAGAGGTGATTCAGTCCGGCTCAATCACAGGCAGGCTGACTTCTCAAGGTTCCGAATCTTCAAATTTCTCAGCTGCTCTCAACGGGCTCTCTACGGTTAACGGAAAAGACACAATCAAGATTGAATCTGTCTCTTTTGACATTGCACTCACTAAAAAGCCTTCAGAAATTACGCAGATCTCTAAAATTGATCTGCAGAATCTGTCCGCACGCATCAGCGGTTTGAAATCCACAATTGAAAGCGCTAATCCTCAGATTGAGACTCATATTCCCAATGATCCGGAAATGTACGATGCGGTCACGAATCTACTTATAGGAGATGAAGCCGCAGTTTCAAGAGATGCGCTTGAACGTTTAGGTAATTCGTTCCTCAGCGGCGACGTCTGGCTGAAGCTGAATCCAACCGTCATAAAGACTAAGGCATACCAACTGAATATGTCGGGTGATCTGCGCTGGCTTCCGGATAAACCGCAGTTTGCGTCTTTGAATCTGAACCTCTTGGGCAAAGAGCCTCAGATCGGCGCGCTCGTTCAGATGTTTGTGCCGAGAAAGGCTTATACGCGTGTTGATAAGGACAAATTTGAGGCCCAGATCGTCGCCAATAAATCGCCGGATAAGATAACCGTGCTCTCAAACGGCATGCAAATCTACACCGCGCACAATCCTTTCTAAATTCTGAAATCGGCTGCCCAAGGCAGCCGATTCTTTATCTCGCTAGAGACTGTCCTGCCACTCCGCGGCGGGAGATGCCGTGTAAACAGGCAGCAGAGGCGCGGCTCCTCCGTCAATACCGATCAGTGTCAGCGCGGTCAGCAGGCAAAGCTGAGGACCTTCATAGGAACGAACCGGCTCATACCATTCGGAAAGCGAGTGGTTGAACCCTTCCCGGCCGCCTGCGCCAAGTGTTGTTGAGGGAATTCCGATAGACATTGGCACATTTTGATCGGTTGAAGCGCTCATATAGGCGGTCATTTCGATTCCAAGCGCCTCCTGAGCGGCGCGAGCGGCCTGAAGCACAGGGCTCGTGGGCTTTTGACTGCCGGCAGGACGATAACCGATAGGCGTCACTTTGCACGTAATCTGCAGGGAAGGATCCGTGACTTTCCAGCGCGCGTTTTCCAATTGTGCGCCGAGTTCAAAGAGCGGCAGCGCCTCCTTAACCAAACGATCGAGCACCTGAGCGTCTTCGCTTCTCAAATCCACCTCGCATTCAGCATGCTCGGCGATTGCGTTAACGGAAGATCCGCCTTTCATTGTGGCAAGCGCAAAAGTGGTTCTCGGCTCCTGCGGCACCTCCAGATCCGAAAGCATCGTCCCTGCCCGACAAAGCGCCTGTGTCGCGCTCGGATACTGACCGAAATTCAGGAAGCTGTGACCGCCAGGACCGGTGTATTCAATCTTATAGCGTTTAGATCCGGTGGATCCGTAAAGGATTCGTCCGGGATCAGCCCCGTCAATGACCAATACTCCGTCGATATGAATGCCGGAGCTGTAGAAAATACGCTTGACGCCGCGCAGATCGCCTTCCGCTTCCTGCCCGACCGTTCCGATAAAGAGGATGTCTCCTTTCGTTTGGACACCGGAGTTCACCAGCATACGGATCACCTGCAGCATGCAGGCGAGTCCTCGGGACGCATCCGAAATACCGGGCGCAAAAAGTTTTCCGCTCTGGCGGCGCACCGAGGTGTTCGTGCCCTCAGGGAAGCTGTTGTCCATATGCGCTGTCACGGCGCAGACCGGACCGTCAGGCTCAACGCCTTTGAAACGGGCGATAACATTCCCAACAGGATCAATCTCCGCCTCAAGACCGTAGCTTCGAATTTTCTGCGCGATTAATTCCGCTCTTTTTTGTTCCCGCATCGGAGGCGCGGGAACTTCGCAGATCTCAATCTGCTCCTCAATCGTAAAGATTTCCTGGGAGACGGCCTGCTCCAGCACTTTCTTTACTTTCGGATCATTAAGAACCGCTTGGACGGCTGCCGCAGATTCAGGAAGAAGCGGAATACGGTCGGTTAAGTGAGACATATGATTTCTCCTCTCTTATGAGAATCAGCTTTCCGATTTTCTCTGCATGAGAATTTCGTAAATCCCGTCGTTTTCACAGGAAGAAAGCATTTTATTTCCGGTCTGATCGGCAAACTGACTTAGGTCGCGGACCGCATGCGGATCGGTGGCAAGCACAAGCAGCGTCTGCCCCGGCTCCATCTTCGCCAGCGCCTTTTTAGTTTTCAGCATCGGCATCGGACATTTCAGTCCTTTAACATCAAGCGTTTGATCAAAAGTGTTCTCAGACACAATCCGCCTCATTAATTAATGTGTATATGGAAAATTTTAGCTTTAAACGTCTTCTAAAAGCGATTTGACGGACGCTATATTACTTTTGGGCGGCAGCGGATGTCGGCAATAAGGTCAAAAAAAACCTGCTCAGCTTGTGAGCAGGGTTTCCAACCAGGATAAACGGTTGTTTTTACACAACCACCTCAAACCACGTGTTCATAGTAAACCATACGCATCCTTAAATCAATAGAAATACTGACATTTTTTGCTGTTTTTATTGCCGAATCATTTTTATTCTTAGAGCATTATCCTGTCAATGATTAGTACAACTACTTATTCCATTTGAGATAAGCGACATATCACTACCTATGTACGTGATCAGAGCCGCAGTTACTGTTTTTCTGCTGTCTCTAATTTTCTAATTGCCCACGATAAAAGTATTTTTTCCTCATTTTGCGGCAATTACAGCAATTAGTAGCGGTTTTAGCGAATTTAATCCGTGTTTTCATCCATAATCGAAGATGTTTTTCACCAAAAGAAGAAATTAGGAGTAGTTAATGTCTGATGCTCGCTCCAATTGGAGCTCCAAAATAGGCTTAGTTTTAGCTGCGACCGGCTCGGCTGTCGGCCTCGGTGCTATTTGGAAATTCCCCTACATGGCAGGTGCCAACGGCGGTTCAGCTTTTATTCTGCCGTTCATCGCCATGGTACTGTTCTTCGGCGTCATTTTGATCATGGCAGAAATGATTATCGGCAGAGCCGGACGCGGTAGCGTGGTCACCAGTTTTAAACGAATCGCGGGCAAAGCCTGGATTCCGCTGGGATTTATCGGTGTGCTGACCGCCTTTGTCATTATGACCTACTACAGTACCGTAGGCGGCTGGTGTCTGACCTACCTCTTTGAAGCGATCCGCGGAAACGCCGCCTCAAGCGACCTTGCACTGCTTGAAAAAACATTCAAACTTACCGTCAGTTCTCCTGTTTCCGCAATTGTTTATCAGACAGGTTTCCTTGCCATCACTGCCGGTGTTCTGATCTTCGGTGTCAATAAGGGAATTGAAAGAATCTCCAAGATTCTTATGCCGCTTCTTTTTGTGCTGATGGTTGTCCTGATTATCCGCGGTCTTACACTGCCCGGCGCCATGGAAGGACTGAAGTTCCTCTTCTCGCCGAGATGGGACGAAGTGACGGCAAACTCTCTGCTGAATGCGATGGGCTTTACTTTCTTCTCCCTATCCGTCGGCATGGGCATTATGATTACTTACGGCTCATACATTCACCACTCGGAAGACATTCCCTCTTCAGCGATTTGGGTTGCCGTTCTGGCGTTCATCTCCTGCATTCTTGCCGGACTGATGGTTATTCCTCCCGTTATCGCCTTCGGTCTTAATCCGTCCGCGGGTCCCGGACTCACCTTTATTACAATGCCCGCAGTGTTCTCTCACATTCCTTTAGGCAATGTGTTTGCAGTTTGTTTTTACGGCTGCCTTCTTGTCGCGGCTCTGACCTCGATGATTTCCCTCTTTGAAGTTCCGCTCGCTTATCTGATGGATGAATGGAAGTTCAGCCGCAAAGGCGCTTCCTTCGCGCTTTTCGTTGCGCTGACTATCTGTTCGATCCCGGCCGCGCTGTCGATGGGACCTTGGTCTGACTATACGATCCTCGGAAAGAACATCTTTGACGCGACCGATTATCTTGCCTGCAACATTCTCATGCCGCTCAGCGCCATCTTTGTTATTGCGCTCACCGGCTGGTTCTTCTTCGACAAAACCAGTTATGAACTGAACGTCAACAAAAAGCGCTCTCCGGGCTACATGAAATTTGTACGGTTCATGCTTGCGTTTGTTGCTCCCTGCTTTATCGCAGTTGTTGCGATTTCTAACTTCCTTTAACGCTTAAATATACAAATAATAAAAATGGCACGTCCCAAAGAAAAAACGTTTACAGGAAAAGCTGGATTTATTCTTGCGAGCGTCGGAGCCGCGATTGGCCTCGGAGCGATTTGGAAATTTCCATACATGGCGGGCGCAGAAGGCGGCGCCGCTTTCCTGATTCCATATATTTTCTTTTCTTTCACGCTGGCTTTCGGCCTGCTGCTTGCCGAAATCACACTCGGCAAAGCGGGAAAAGGAGGAATTGTTACCGCTTACCGAAATCTCGGAGGCCCCTTCTGGTCAGTACTTGGATATCTGGGCATTCTGATCGGCTTTGTTGTCCTCTCGTTTTATTCTGTCGTGGGCGGCTGGTGTCTTATGTACCTGTTTGAGTCAATTGTCGGTTTTTCGGCTTCGACTCCCCAGGCGCTTGGTTCTCTTTTCGGAGAACTCTCCTCTTCGCCTTCGATCGCCGTTTGCGCTCAAGTGGGCTTCCTCGCCCTTGTCGGATTCGTTGTTGCTTTTGGCATTCGCGGCGGCATCGAACTCTGTTCCAAAATCCTGATGCCGCTGTTATTTATTTTTATGTGCATCCTGATCGTCACGGGACTTTGTCAGCCGGGCGCTTGGAAAGGCGTGGAATATCTGTTTATGCCGGACTTTTCGAAATTCAGCTGGAAGGCGCTTCTTGACGCGATGGGGCTTGTATTTTTCTCCTATTCCGTAGGTGCCGGCTGCATGGTGACCTATGGAGCCTATATTGATAAAAAGACCGACCTGATCAGTTCAACCTTCTGGATTGTCACGCTTTCGCTGCTTATTTCGCTGATGGCCGGCTTAATGATTCTTCCCTCGAATTTCGCCTTCGGCATGGATCCTGCAGCCGGTCCCGGTCTGACGTTTATCACGATGCCGGCGATCTTTTCCATGCTTCCTGCCGGACAATTTTTCGCGATCGTCTTTTTCTGCTGTTTGGTTGTTGCAGCGCTCACATCAGCCGTGTCGATGTTGGAGATTGACATTACCTGGATGGTTCAGGAACTGAAACTCAGCCGCCCTGTTGCCGTTGCTGTCTGTCTTATCTTCATGCTGATTCTAAGCGTTCCTTGCGCGCTGTCCTTCGGAGTGCTTGCCGATGTCAAATTCTTTGGCAAGACGGTATTTGATTTGGCGGACTTCTTAGTATCAAATCTCGGACTTCCGATCGGCGGCATTATCGCATGCATGCTTTGCGCCTGGACCGCGTGGGATCGGGTTCACACCGAATGGACGACTATTGCGGCCTACCCGACTCGCGTTAAGATTATGCGGCTGATTATCGGTGTATTTTGTCCTGCGCTTGTTCTCGCGGTTCTTATTTCCGGCCTGATCAATTAGAATAAGCCAACTACATTGAAGGAAAAATAAATGGCACTACCCATTGAACAGTTATACAAGGCCAGAGATTTTGTAAATCTCAAGAACATCTCAGCAAATCATGTTGAGCTGGCTTTTAAAAATCCGATCATTGCGATGCTGGCTAAAGGCAAAGTTGCCGAAATCGCCTCGGAATGCAGCCCGGACAGCGCCTTTCATTCCTGCGAGATGAACGGCAACGACCTGACGCTTCGTTTTAATCCGGAACTTGTCAGCGAGCGTCTTCTGGCTGAAATCTTTGATGCGACTCCGGAGCGCGCCGAAGAAGCCGCAAAAGAACTTGCCGCCTACGTGCTTGAGAAAGCAAAGCAGGCATAGCAGTTTAGTTTCCTTTAATAAGGACGGCCTCTTTCTTCATGAGGCCGTCTTTTTTTGCGTGCTCAAAAACGAGGACGCATTTAGTTCAAACATCAGCTGCTTCGGCAAATTTTTCCTGTTCGAATGCGTGAGAATGCTGCGCAAATCGCTGAGAGTAAACCTCCACCGGTTTAGTAAATGCTTAAGCGCAGAAACCGCCCGAAGGCGGTTTCTGCAAAGCTAAACAAGAAGCCGGAAACTAGAAGACATAGCGATATTTCGCCTGCAGAGCCTGATCAATGCGGCCTTTATCGCCTGCACCAAAGCCATAGCTCACACCGAGACTATGATTTCCGCGAGTCGCTTCCAAACCAAATTTCGCGTTAAACAGTGCGGTGTTCGCAATTCGGGTTTCGATGGAATCCGAAGCCGAAGAGCCTTCAAGCGCGAAACGGTTGCTGACTTTCTTGTCACCCATGGTCGGAGAAACCGTGAGATCCAGGAACGGTTTAACCTTCGCCCCGCAGGCGGCATCGTAATTTCCTTTAACCGCGACGCCGACCGGGATCTGGAACAAATTCGCTTTTTCCGCTGAATAACGGAATCCTGCGGTGCCGAAGTTATCCAGCTTAATGTGCGAATAACGAGCTCCGATATGCGGTGTTACTGTAAACGCATCACCAATACTCAGGTCTTTTTCTACACGAACGGCTGCCGTCAGAGCCTTCGTATCGGGCTTAGCTTTAAGGCCGGCAGATCTCATATCGTTTTCAGACCGGATGTAACCGAGAGATCCGATCACGTTGGCATACTGAGTGTTCCATGCACCGTAGAGATTCAGGCCCCAGTATTCGATCTTGTTCTTTATACCGGAGGCTTCGCCGCGGCTTCTGGCATTGCCTTTACCGAGTGAAACGGCTAAACCGGCAGCCAAACCGTTGCCCATCGCGTAATCTGCACCAAATGTGACTCCGGCAAGATCCGCTCTGTAGCCGTACTTCGAACTTCCGGCTTCGTAGGAGTTTGCACGAGTGAAAAGACCGTCCACATTAACCCACAGATCGACTCCGGCCTTGTCATGACTGTAGCTGGAAATCAATGAGCCATGCTGCTCAATTGTGTCGGTAACCATCGAGGATATCGTCACGGTCATTGCCTGAGCGGCACCGGCAGAGGCAAACAGCGCTCTCTGATTCATCCAGCGGGCGGCTCCTGCATAGTCACCCACATTGATGAGCTCACGAAGCGCAGCTGCGCTTTCCGCATTTGTAAGAAGCGCTTCGCGCATAACATTAGGCGCTGTCAAACCGTTATCAACCAACAGCTGTGTCGGATCGTACTGGGCAGTGATCACACCGTCCTTAAATCCGTATCCATACCACAGACCGCTGCTGCCGTAAATATTGACGTTCTCGCCAACAACGACTGAGTCCGCAAGCTTTACGCTGAGATCGTCACTGACAGTGAGTTTCTCCATTCCTGCAAGCAAAACGGAGCTTCCGTCGGCCAGATTGAGGCTAGCTCCGGTAATCGCTGTTTCACTGCCGATCGCAAGCTCGTCTGTCATCTCGACAGCGAGCAGACTGTCAGCCGCAACGGAAACGACACCCGACTGACCTTCAGCAGGACTTGTCAGCGAACCGTCCACGACGATAGAGCCGTTTCCGACATTCAGAGGTTTGGCAAGGTAGAGAGCAGACTTGATACCGTTCTCTGACAGTGACAGACCCGCTTTATTCATTGCGTTCAATGCCAAATCCGCGTCCTGAGAACCGAGGACCAGAGCGGAGTTCTGTCCGACCGTGATATTGCCGCTCTCAGACATTTCGACAGTTTCAATTGCGCCAAGCGCCGGTGTACCATTTTCCCAGGCTGGGTCAAGGAAAATTGAACCTGCCAAGCTGACGAATCGGCTCACGAATTTGCCAACACCCGTTAAGCTGTTTTGACCAATGCGAATGATGCCTTTGTAATCAACGACAGCGTTGTCCACTGATAGGATTGCTCCATCCTTCAGGCTGACAGACGCATCTGTCTTCACAATAAAGTCGGAAGCAATCTGGAAGTTCGCCGCAGCGCCTGAATTACCTTCCACGCTGACGGATGAGCCGGCGTTAACGGTCAGAGAACCCTGAATCACACCGCCCTGAGTGCCGCTGCCGCCAATGGTGAGTTTGCCGGAATTGTCGTCGTTGCCTACGATCACGCTAACTGGCCCCTTATTTCCGGAAACCAGGTCGCCGCCGTTAGCGCCGACAATCGTAAATGTATTATCTCCTGCGGCAATCGTAATGCTCTGGCCGTCTGTGACCTGAACCGATCCGACGCCGACCAGCGTTGCTGAACCACTAAATTGATCATCAGTAATCGCGGCGTTTCCGTTAACTTTCAGCTGCGCGGACGAGACAATAGTTCCAGAGAGCAACGGCAGCGTCTCCAGAGTAACAGTTCCTCCTACTAATGTTCCATTCATCTGGATAATCGGCTTATTCGCCAACGTGTTTTTAATGTCAGCAAGGTACTGGACAGTATATTCAGCATCCGTCAGAATCAGCTTGGAATTTTCCTGAAAATCCAGTTTGTCTTCATACAGAAGCGCTCCGATTTGCGTTTGGGCTGCGCTGGCGGCGTTTTCGAACACCTGAGCGCTGTTGGTCGTTACGGAGCCTTCGATGTTGAGTTTTCCAACCTGGATAATGGAAAGATCGGGCAGATTAATGTTGCCTTTTACATTGATTGCGCCCTTAGCATAGTCCGAAATACCCAGATCTTCCGAGAAAACCTGGACTGTACCGGATTCAATAGTGACATCACCAAAGAGATTCAATGTACCGTTCATCACGGAAATTGCCGAAGTGAGCATTGGATCATCAGCTGTCGCCTTAATGGTCACAGTCCCGTTAGGGCTGCCGAGATTAACCTCACCTCCCTCGATAGCAATGGATTCTGCTCCGCCTTTACCTTTGGCCACCGCTTCAAGCACAATGGATTTACCGTAAACATTGAGCTGACCTTCAGCGATATAAATATTCCAAGCGACATCCTTATCTACAAGTGCTCCGGAAATAACCGATTTCATTGTTACGGTTTTTCCTTCGCCGCCAATCGTGATTTTTTCTGAGTCAGACTCCGTATATTTACCGGTATCAAGACCAACGTTGTAGATCAGCATATCGGATTGCTCGGGAAGTTTATTCCGAGAGGCTTCAACATACAAACTGACGTTGCCGTTCAGTGTGATTTCACTGCCGTACGTATCATGATCAGAATAAAAAATTCCAACGTTGCCGGCCTCGTTGTCTGCGAACGTAGTATCAAGCGAGTGGAGTGTAGATGACAGCGTCACATCTCCGTTCCAAACAACTCGTCCCCCGTCCCTCGTGAACAGTGTTTGTGAATCACGGCCGGAAACCGCGTTAATCGTAAGGGCTCCGCTTCCTGTAAGACTTGAATTATCACTAACAAGAATACCGGTCGCCTGCAGTTTTTCGGCGGTTGACTCAATTCTGGTTTCCGCAGCCTTTAAGGTCAGGGATCCGCCGGAACGGGAAGAAATGCCTATGGCTTTTGAGTGATCCCCGTCCTCATCTTTATCCAAACCTGCTTCATAAGATGCGGCATCGCCCTGCATTGTGGTTTTCAGATCCAGGTTTCCGGAGACCGTTAAAGCAGACTTTCCTTCACCGACGTTGATAGATGATACCTTTGAGTTCTCATTGACTCTTGTTGCTGTCAAGTCAGCAGTCAGAGCTCCTTCAATTGAAACCGATGAGTTTCTCAGGCTGATGGCGTTGAGGGTCGTCAGGGCGGAATTTGTAGACAGTGCGGCATTTCCCTGCCACTGCAGCTGCGCATCGGTAAGGTCGACGATACTAAGGGTCGAATACTGATTGGCTGCCTCTGTTTTACTGACGGACGCTTTAAATTCGTTTTTGCCGCTCAGTGTTGAATTCACTACGGATAAACCGTACCAACCGTTTGATGCGTTTTCAAGATTCGCATCTGTCAGTGTAAGTCCGTTGGCTTCATTTGTATCAGCAGTGATTGTCAGAGCATTGACCGGCGCTGATAAGGAAATTGCGCCAAATACGGCCAGAGTCAGTGCTGCAGTTTTAAATCGGCTGACTCTTTGGTTTTTTGAAGAAGAAATACTAGCGATAATTTCTTTAGAGAAATTACGATTGTTTAAATCAGATTCTGATCCCAGAGATATGGGGGGGGGTAGACATTTTAACCACCATTGTTTGTTGAAATAATCGCCTACATTATATTTTTTTCAACGTATATCTCAAGCAAAGCCAGGGAAAACACTCAACTGTTGTACGACAAGCTAAAAACCCAGTCACTAACTTGTTGCTTAACATACACATTCTCTCTGAAAATGGAAAATATGTGCAGATATGTTCAGGTCTTCAATAACCGGCTTCTACCCCTAAGCTGGAGCAAAAAATTTGAAGCTCCCTTCATTATCGGCCTCATAACTGCTTTAAAGCGCCAACAATTTTAGGGAGCTTGGCGGATATCAATTTGCCTGCTCAGAAGTCAAATCCTCAGTTCAATGTGTGCTCAATAGGATTTTTCACTTTACCACGTAAGACCTTTCGCTGAAATAAGCCGGCCGCTCTCTGTCTGCTTAACTTCATTTTTTAGCGATCAGCGCGTAAAAAACCGGTGTAAAAACCAAGCCGATAAAAGTCACGCCCAGCATCCCGGCAAACACCGTCGTGCCAACCGCCTGACGCAGCTCCGATCCGTAGCCGCTCGAAAACGCCAGAGGTACTACGCCGAGAATAAACGCAAACGATGTCATCAAAATGGCTCGTAAACGAACGGCACTGGCTCGAACAATCGCGTCATACCGGCTCAATCCTTCCTGCTGAAACTGCTTGGCCATCTCAACAATCAAAATAGAATTCTTACAGGCTAATCCGATAAGCACCACAAATCCGATCTGCGCCATCAGACTGTTGCCCAGACCTCTAAGCTCAAGTCCGATAAGCCCGAACAGCAGAACCTGAGGAACAATCAAAATAATAATCAGGGGCAGCCTCAGACTTTCATACAACGCGGCCAAGGAAAGAAACACACATAAAAGACACAGACCAAAAATATATAAATTTGTGTTGTCCTCCTGCTTCTGCTCTTTAATCATTGAGGTCCACAGCAGACTAATCCCTTCCGGAAGCGTCTCGGCGGCCATCTTTTCAATCACAGAGGTCGCTTCAGTACTGCTGACTCCATCAGAAATATTGCCTAGAACAAATACCGAGGGGTACATGTTATAGCGCGCAATGACCTGAGGCCCGGATGTTCGTTCGATCGAAACCACTGAACTCAGGGGAACCATTCTGCCGAGCTCATTTTTAATCCAAACACGATCTAGATCCGTTTCCAGAGAACGAAACTCAGAATCGGACTGAGCAACGACACGGAATACTCGATTTAACAAATTAAAATCGTTCACGTACGCACTTCCGAATTCATACTGAATCGTGTTGCTAAGTTCCTCCAAATCAATCCTCAGCATGGCGGCCTTTTCTCGGTCGATTTTTAACTCCAGCTGCGGAGTGTCCGTTCTAAAGGAGGAAAACGCGCTTTCAATTTCCGGCGACGCGGCTAATGCTCGAATAAACTCCTGCGCCGCATCTGTAAGTTCATTCACGCCCAAACCGATTCGATCCTGAAGATAAAACTGGAAATCACCGCCGGCCCCGATACCCATAACCGCGGGCGGCGCTAAAACGTTAACGCTTGCCTCCGGTATCGCCTCGTTTAGGGTCGATCGAATCCGACTCATCATCACGCCGATCGAAAGCCCCTCTTTAATACGCTCAGGCTGTGGTTCAAGCTTTATCACCATCAGTGCGGCATTGGAAGCTTTAGATCGCGTCGCTCCGCTTTGCCCGACAATAACCATAAAATGCTGAACACCTTTGACCTTTGAGAGCGCTTCCTGAGCTTTCTTAAGCGTCTCATCCGTCTGATTCAGGGCAATGCCCTCCGCAAGCTGAATGCTCGCGGATAAATAATTATTGTCCTGCCTCGGAATGAAACCACTAGGAACATTGGTATACAAAAACACAGTGAAGCAGATGCAGACTGCATAAACTGCAAGCACCCACCAGCGAAGCTTCACAAGCATCCGAACAAGCTGGCTGTAGTGCTCCGAACATACGCCAAAGAAATGATTAAACGCTGACGAAAACCATCCCTCTTTTTTTCGGTCCGACAGAAGAGGCACACTGAGGGCGGGAGACAACGTCAGAGACACAAAAGCTGAAATAATTGTCGCAGCCGCAATGGTCAGTGCGAACTGCCGGTAAAAACTTCCGGTAATACCGCTTAAAAACGCCGTTGGAATAAATACGCAGGATAAAACCGCGGCAATACCAACCAGCGCTTTGCTAAGCTCCTTCATTGAAGCAAATCCGGCTTCCAGCGGACTCATGCCGTTCCTAATCTTCGCTTCAATTGCCTCAACCACGACAATCGCGTCATCCACCACAATGCCGGTCGCAAGAATCAAACCAAAAAGCGTTAGATTATTAATCGTAAATCCCGAGGCTTTCATGACGATAAAGGTACCGATAATCGAAACAGGAATGGATAGAATCGGAATGAGTGAGCTTTTCCAGTTGTGCAGAAAAAGCAGAATCACCAGAACCACTAAAGCAGTCGCTTCAAAGAGCGTCTGATAGACAGATCGGATGGAGTTCTCAATAAACTCGGTATTGTCTATCGTCATATAGCAGTCCACACCGCTTGGCAGCTCCTTTTGGATCTCCTCAAGCTCGGCTCGGATCGCTTTCATTGTCGAAATCGCGTTCGCTCCGGGCGTCTGGAAAATTGCCAGACCCATAGCAGGAACTCCGTCTCGATAAAACTCTTCGTCATAGTTATAAGAAGCGAGCTCCGTGCGAGCAATATCCTTCAGATAAAGCGTTCTTCCATCTGCGCTTCTTCTGATCACGATATTGTCATACTCCTGCGGCTCCCTTAACCTTCCCTCGCCTCGGATCAGCAGTTCAAAAGCACCCGGCTGTTCCGTCATCTTCGGTGCATTAACCTTGCCCGCCAGAATATTTCGATTTTGTTCCTGTACCCGCTGCACAACTTCGGTAGGAGAAAGTCCAAGCTGCATCAGGCGATCGCTGTCAAGCCAAATTCGAATACTGTATTCTCGGCTGCCAAAGACGGTAATGTCAGAGACCCCCGAAAGCCTCGCCAATCGGTCTGACATCTGCGAAATCGCGTAATTAGTTAAAAACAGCGTGTCACGCGTCCGATCGGTCGAATACAAATGAACGGCCGCAAGCTGATCACTAGAGCGCTTACGCACCGTAACACCGCTTCTTCTGACCGCCTCAGGCAAACGCGGCTCAGCAGCCGATACACGGTTCTGCACCAGCACCTGAGCAAGGTCGGGATTTGTTCCGTGCGCAAAATTCACCGTAATCGTCACGGTTCCGTCTGACGCCGCTTGGCTTTGCAGCTCAGTCATCGCGTCCACTCCGTTGATTGACTGCTCCAGAGGAGCAATAACGGAGTCAGACAACGCCTGGGGGGAAGCGCCGGGAAGAGACGCTGTCACAACGACAGACGGGGGAACAATCTCCGGAAACTGTGCGACCGGCAGGGACATGTAGCTAATCAGACCGAAAAGTACAATAAATAATGAGATAACCGCGGCAAATATCGGGTTTCTAATAAAAAAGTCTGTAAATCTCATTGCGCTTTTTCCTCGATGCTGCGAAGCTTTGTCCCAATTCTCAGTTTCTGCTGAGCGCTAAGTACCACCGTGTCTTCCGGCTTCAATCCCTCCAAAATTTCTCGCTCTGAACCAAAAAGGCGCCCTACACGAACTTTTGCCTTTTGGGCTGTTCCGTCCTGGGAAGAAATCCAGACAAACCGATCTGTCAGTTCCGTCTGAACGGCCTTATCCGGAATCAGCATCAAATCTCTGCTTATCGGAAGTTCGAGTGTTACCCGACCGATTCGATTGGCCGCTAGTTCCGGGCTCGCCTTCAACTGCAGTTTTAAGGTGTATGTGAGCGTTTGCGGATCAAATGCGTTATCTGTGAAAGACAACTCTCCCGGATACCGTCGCTCTCCATCGTCAAACCACGCTTGGATCGGCGCGAATGGGGGAACATTTCCAAGCACGCCGGCTCGTACGAGTTTCAGGAAAGCCTTGTCGTTAATTTTGAAATCCGCATATGCGTTCTGATCATCAATTAAAGTGGTGAGTTCAGACTGCCCCGCCTTCACTAAATTACCTTCTTTTAAAAGAATTTCTCCCAGCTTGCCACTGATTGGCGCGCGAATTTGAGTGAATTCCAGATTCAAAAGCGCAGTTTCCAGCTGAGCCTTGGCCAGTGCTTCCTCGGCTTCCGCGTTTTGCATTTCAAAGCGACGGGTTTCAAGCTCTTCTTTGGAAATCGCGTTCGCCTTTACCAGTTCGAGCGCTCTTTTATATTTAGCGGCCGCATAGGTTCTTTGCGCGGCGGCCTGCCTTAATTCCGCACGGCGAACTTCCGCCTGCGCTTCAAACGGCCTCGGATCGATCTCAAAAAGCAAATCTCCCTGCTGTACCGAGCTGCCTTCCTGTACGGAACGTTTTTTCAAATATCCGTCAACCCGGGCATTAAGCCGTACTTCATGGAACGCCCGAATAAATGCCGGAAACTCCATACGTTCAGCAATCGAATCGACTCGAGGCTTCATCATTCGAACCGCGGTAGGCTGAGGTTCTCCCCTCGGACTTGAGTCACTGCTTCGACAGCCTGAAAGCGTACTTAACGCGGCAGCTGCCAACAGTGTGCACATCAATTTTTTATTCATTGTCATAAAAGATTTTCTCCTGATGCAATGATGGAGAAAAACACTTTTCTCGAGAAGAGACAAAACTTCCAACCTTTATGACATAAAACTACCTTATATGATCATTTAATTTCTTTTCATCTAGAATATTCAGTAAGCAAATAACACAAAGATACTTCTATGAGTCTAAATAAGTTATTAGAACTAAGAGATGAAATGCTTCAGAGCGTTCCGAGCGAAGGCAGTTTTTTCGACGTTATTCCCGGACTCAGTCTGCACCGCAGGGAATGTCGGACACGTTGCGAGATCGAGAACTACCGTCCTCGTGTTGTCATCGTTGTTCAGGGGCACAAAACCGCAAAAATCGATGGAATTCATCAAAGTCTTTACTGTGCCGGTGACTGTCTCGCCGCTGGTTTTGAACTGCCCGACGGCGACCATTTCCTTGAAGGTTCCAAAGAGGTCCCTTATCTGTGCATCAGTTACGAACTCAATGAAGATTTAGTTCAGGAAATGCTGATAAAAATGGGTGCGCACATCGAGGACAAACTGGTTTCGGACGTTTCGGAAAAGGCCTCAAACGAGCTTCTGGACGTTTTTAGACGTCTGCTGATTGCCATGCGTTCACCAACGGAACGAAAATTTTTAATCCCGATTCTGGAGGAAGAGATTCATTTCCGAGTGCTCAGCGGCTCTCTCGGCTCATTCTTTCGGCAGGTCTACACGCCTGAACGGCCTTATGCCCGCGTGATGAAAGCTATTGACTTTATCCGCAAAAATTATGACCGACGGCATAACATTGAGACACTAAGCGAACTGGCCTGCATGTCTCCGACATCTTTCCATCGCCACTTCAAAGCCTTCACCGGAATCTCTCCGAAGCAGTTTCAGAAAGTTCTGCGGCTCAAAGAGGCGCAGCGGCTTATTTCCGAAGAAAAATTCAGCTGTCGAAAGGCGGCGCTTCTCGTCGGATATGAGAATCAAAGTCAGTTCAATCGAGAGTTCAAGGCGTTCTTCGGCAGAACGCCGGCCAATCCGATCAGAACCTAACCATGATTGCGTCACTGCAAACTATCCGGCAGCCGTGCCAGCTTTGGCGCCTCTTCAAGCGTCAGATTCGAGTCTTCCTCGCTTTGGGAGGCGTGCGCCAATTTGCGGTTCATTTGCCGCGTGCGGACTTCCACTTGTTCAACTGTTTTAACAACCGTCTCCGCCTGGGTTCTAAGCTTATCGAGCGTGCCCTGGAATTTAGCGAATTCGGACTGAACCGCAAGAAGAATGCTGCGAATTTCCGAACTCTTTTTCTCAATGGCCAGAGTCTGGAATCCGGCTCGATAAGCGCACAGAGCGCTTGCGAGGGTGGAGGGGCCCATAATATAAACGTGATAATCCCGATAGAGGCTCTCAGTCAGACCTTCGAGTGAGAGCGCTTCCGCGTAGAGGCCCTCCGAAGGAATAAACATAATGGCAAAATCCGTCGTATGCGGAGGATTGATATAGGCTGAAACGGACTTCGCTTCGCGAATCAGCCCGCCTCGGATAGCTTCTTTAGCTTTCTTTAACTTTTCAGAATCACCCTCTTCCGCCGCATCCTGAAGCCGCTTGTAGTCTTCAATCGGGAACTTGGAATCAATCGGAAGAAGGCACTCCTTGCCGCCGATTCCGGGAAGCACTACGGCAAACTCAACCACCTTGCTTTTTTGATCCGCAAGCGTATGGGCATTTTTTACATACTGATCGGCCGTGAAATATTCGCTCAAGAGCGCTTCAAGCTGCACTTCTCCGAGCATGCCGCGGCTTTTTACATTGACAAGAACACGCTTGAGACCGCCCACGTCGGCCGCAAGCTCTTTCATTTCACCAAGACCTTTATAAACCTGCGTCAGCTGCTGAGACACCTGAGCAAAACTTTCGCTGACCCGACTTGTTAAAGCGCTCTGAAGCTTTTCTTCCACGGTCTCTCGAATCTTCTCAAGCTTGGTTTCATTCTCTTTACTGATGTTTTTGAGATCCTCATCAACCCTGTGCTTGAGTTCAGCGATTGACGTGCTCAGCGAACTTGTCAGCGCCTCGACTCGGCGATTCTGCTCATTGGCAAAGTTCTGAATTCTTTTATCGTTGTTTGCGAGCGATGTCGCAATCGTATCCTGCATCGCCTTCAGCGCGGAAGACGCTTCTTCACGATCTCCCTTGGCCTGACTCTGCATAGCCCGCTCAAGGTTCAGCTGAATATTCAGCAGCTTTGCGTCCATTTGGGAAAGCGTCACAGTCCTGATTTGTTCGGCGGCCAGACTGATATCCTCCCGCCAGGCGGCTCGCGATTTCTCCGCGATACGCTCAGAGTCTCTCGGAAGGCGCGTGAACGCGTAAATCAGACAAACAACACAGATTAGCAGCGCTGTCGCAAGACAAAGACAAAGTAAAAACAGCGTACCGGAATCCAAAGAGAGTGAAGCCGCCGCAGAAGTGAAGCCGTTCATTTAATCGCAGGAAAAAATTTGATTATAGAGTGACTTCATTTATTCCACTTTTGTCGTACTGACTCAGCAAACTCTAATAAGAAGCGCTATTTCAGTATGATTCGCAATAGCGGAAAAAACTCCGCCTGATTATTATTGCTCTGCGAATCGATTCAGCGGCTGAATATAAGTGCTCGGCCTCAGCGGATCATTAAACTCTGCATCACCGAATTAGGCTCGTGAAATTCCGATCAGCTTCAGAGCGTGCAAATATTTACATATATAAAAGGACAAATATGCATATTTCCGTTTTTGACATGTACCGCATTGGTATCGGTCCTTCTTCCTCTCATACCGTAGGACCGATGCGTGCCGGACGCAGCTTTATCCGCATGCTCCGCGAAAACAAACTTTTTGCTTCAGTGGAACACGTCAAAATCCGTCTCATGGGTTCGCTTGCCGCAACCGGCGTCGGTCACGCGACAGATCAGGCGGTTCTTTTAGGTCTCATGGGCAAGTCTCCTTCCACCGTTGACACGGATATGATTCCGACGTGGATGGACAATATTAGAAATACGCATCGGCTGATTCTTGACGACACTCGCCCTATTCAGTTCGATATCAGCACTGATATGTCCTTTGAGCCGAACGAGCTCGACCCGTACCATACCAATACAATGGTCATCAGCGCCTACGGCAGCGACGGCAATGAGCTGCTCTCTCAAAAGTATTATTCCGTCGGCGGAGGATTCATTGAAACTGAAGAAGAAGCCAAACTTAAAGAGAATTCAGGCGCGGTCTTCCCTTCCTCTAAAAATCTGACGCCTGAAAAAATTCCTTATCCATACCAGACCGCAGACGAACTGATGGAGCTGTGCAGAAAAAACAACCTGCGGCTTGATGAGCTCATTCGAGCCAATGAAGAAGCTTCAAGAAGTTCGGAAGTGATTGACGACACGCTGGACTTGATCTGGAACGTGATGCGCTCGTGCATTGACCGCGGCCTAAACCGCAAGGGCTGTCTTCCGGGTCCGCTTAAAGTCAAACACCGCGCCAACGCGCTTTATGAGAAACTGATTTCAAGTCCGCTCCGCGTGACAGAGGATCCGCTTCAGATTATTGACTGGATCAATGCCTATGCGCTTGCAGTCAGCGAAGAAAACGCTTCCGGAGGCCGAGTGGTCACTGCTCCGACCAACGGAGCCGCAGGCGTCATCCCGGCAGTTCTCAATTATTACAGCCACTTCATTACCGGCGCGGACAAGGAAGGAAGACACCGCTTTCTCTTAGTCGCAGGCGCGATTGGCTCGCTCTATAAGAAAAACGCCTCGATTTCCGGAGCCGAGGTCGGATGCCAGGGAGAAGTGGGTGTCGCCTGCTCCATGGCGGCTGCCGGTTTAGCTGCCGCATTGGGCGCGACAAACGAACAAATCGAGAATGCGGCTGAGATCGGCATGGAACATCATTTAGGGCTGACCTGTGATCCGGTCAGCGGTCAGGTCCAAATCCCCTGTATTGAGAGAAACGCTGTCGCCGCAGTTAAAGCGGTTAATTCCGTACGCCTTGCCATGATGGGAGACGGCTCGCACTACATCAGTCTCGATCAGGTCATCAAGACCATGATGCAGACCGGTAAAGACATGGCAAACAAATATAAGGAAACCAGCCTCGGCGGACTCGCCGTCTGCGTGGTTGAATGCTAAGGAAATAGATATGAGTCAGAAGATGCCCGCGATTATTGCCTCTCGTCCGTGGTGCGAAAAACTATGGACATTCGGCAGCTTTGTTTTTACGAGAATCGACAAAGCCAGTCTGAAGCAAGTCGCATCTTCTCTGACTCTGACGACACTTCTGTCAATCGTGCCTGCGCTTGCCGTCATCATGGCGGCTTTTTCCGCGTTTCCTTTGTTTGCGCCCTACCGTGAGGCGTTCGAGAACTTCATGTTCTCCACGCTACTGCCTGAGCAGTACAGCACACAGATTCTCGGCTATATCAAACAGTTTGCGAGCCAGGCGGCGGGCCTTACCGCCTTCGGTATTATCGGTTTGGCGGTGTCTGCGCTTTTATGTATCTCAACCATTGATGCGGCACTTAACTCTACGTTTGAGGTCAGAAAACTTCGAAGCGTTTGGCAGCGTGTACTGATCTATTGGGCTCTTTTAAGTCTCGGCCCGATCGCGATCGGCGTCAGCCTTGCCACTTCTTCCTATCTGACCGGCATGGCGATGACCGGGCATCTGTCTTCTGTTGCCTCCTGGCTGATTCCCATCTTTCAGCTTCTTTTCCAGGCAGTGATTCTGGCGATGTTCTACAAATACGTCCCTAACTGCAAAGTACAGTGGAAAGACGCCTTAGTGGGCGGCCTCATCATCGCTTTGGTCTTTACCGTATTTCGCTGGGCCTTCGGGATTTATGTCATGAAGGGCTCCTACACGACGATATACGGGGCATTTGCGGCGATACCGGTCCTTCTGACCTGGATGTACATCAACTGGATGTTTGTGCTTGCCGGAGCCGCGATTACCGCGATTCTGCCCATGCTGAGAGCCACCCGCTTTAAGGACTTTGACAAACCCGGCAATCAGCTGCTGTCTGCTGTAGCACTCCTTCGCATCCTTATGAAAGCCAAGCAGGATAACCGTCCTCAGATGAGCAGTATCGAACTTGCGGAAGCGATCGGAAGCTATCCGGACGCGGTCAATGCCACACTGTCCCGACTTATCTCTACGAATTATGTTGTACAGATCGGCACAGACTCCGGCTGCTCATGGGCGCTGCTTGCGGACGCGCACAGCAAAACACTGGAAGAAGCGTTTGAAGAATTTTCTGTGGATTTAAGCAATTCACTGCTGAAAGAAGGCTCTCCGATCGCGCAATGGCTCAATGCGGGTTTAAAGGACCAATGGCTTCAAACACCGATGATCGAAGTACTGAATTAATGCATCTCTTGTGTCACAAGGGCTGTATCTCGACACGGTATTTTTATAGCCATTTTGCGCGTTCTACGCATTAATGGATAACACTGATTATAAATACACAAAAAATTGAAAACTTGCAGTTTAATCCCTGCTATCATCCCACTTGTAGAGTTTTTACCCCTTTATTTTAGGAGGGCATTAATGAATAAAGCTGAACTTATTGAAGCTGTCGCAATCGAATGCGACATCACCAGACCGGCAGCTGCGAGAGCTGTTGATTCTGTTTTAGCAAACATTGAGAGAACTTTGAAAAAAGGAGACGAAGTTCGTTTGTTGGGTTTCGGCACCTTCTCGGTAGTTGAAAGAGCAGCCCGTAAAGGACGCAACCTGAAAACAAATGAAACAATTGATATCCCTGCGCG
This sequence comes from Parasutterella muris, assembly GCF_943193095.1. NCBI lineage: Bacteria > Pseudomonadati > Pseudomonadota > Betaproteobacteria > Burkholderiales > Sutterellaceae > Parasutterella > Parasutterella muris. Next base: position 25,861 of record NZ_CALPCV010000021.1, read on the forward strand.
CAAAATTCCTAAGTTTGCCGCTGGCAAAAACTTAAAAGATAGTGTAGAATAGTCATTCTGTTGTTGAGGAGAACCAAGTTCTCCAAACGAGAGCTGGGTGCTTAGCTCAGTTGGTAGAGCGGCGCCCTTACAAGGCGTAGGTCGGGAGTTCGAGACTCTCAGCACCCACCACAGTTTCTCGTTAACAACTGATTGGAGTGGTAGTTCAGTTGGTTAGAATATCGGCCTGTCACGCCGAGGGTCGCGGGTTCGAGTCCCGTCCACTCCGCCAAGATTCTGAAGCCTGAGATTTGCGTCTCAGGCTTTTTTCATTTCCGCGCGAGAAGAAATTCGGCGGGGCGCCGCCGGAGAAATCTAGGTTTGTTTCGCCCCCTACTCTCAGGCACGGAACTTCATCCGCATTCCAAGAGGGCCCTGTGATGCCGCTGGATTACTGCACTGTGTCGGTTACAGTCATACCGGCAGAAAAAGCTTTGCTCACGGAAACGCCCGCAATCTTTCTGAAACTATGATTATGTCTTTGGAGTTCCACTGCCTTTGATGCTTCAGTCAGAAACGCTCTGATGCACAGAAGTTTGTCTTTAACGGAAGTTTCAGCGTCGCAGAGTGCCGGAATAAAACGGACCTCTCCTCTTAAACCGTAAAGCGCAACTAAATTTTGAACAGCCTCAACGGACAGCCCGAAAAGCACTTCAATAAAGGGCTCTTCCGAATGCTTTAACTGAGTGAACTTTTCAATTTCATCCGTGTTGTTCTTATAAATTTCCTCGCAAAGAAATGCGAACGAATAAGCAATCATAAGCAGCGACTTTAACGCAGACTTGTCCAGCGTCCCTTCGTCAAATGCGTCAATATATTCGTCGTAAGGACAGAAAAAGAGCAATTCTGCATCCGAAAGTACATCATGGTCTTTGGGATCGATTCTGTTTTTCTGCGTCATATCCATTTCCAAAATCAAGTTTAAAGTGATGCTCAATACTGCTGAGTTTACTGATAGAATTTCCGACTCCGCAGTAAATTAAAGTCCTTAAAGTGTCAAAAAATGACTTCCGAAGACTTCTGCCGCTCATTCTTTTCCGGATGCCGAAAATCCTCAGAAGCAGCGGCCGAATATCATCTTGAAATAAACATATTTTTTTCATGAATGATCGCAAAGATCCGCTTTGCGCTTCATTGACTTCAAATCAAAGAAGCCGTCTTTTCGAAATTATTATGATCGATTCTCAGTGGGCCTGCCTGATCTTCGATACCGTAAAAACCTAAAGAAATGTCCCCAAAGGCTTTCGTCCTCGGGGACATCTTTGATTACTTCAGCTTTAGTTTCTTGCTGCGGCCGGCTGAACAGTCTGCTCCGGAACTTTCAGGTCGTGAGCCGAAAGATCCGTTGAAATTGTCGCCGGAAGCGGCTGAGGCAAATGCTCAAGACCGAAACTCAGAACCTCATCAATCGTCTTAACCGGTCTGATCACCAGACCTTCTTTGACGTTGGCAGGAACTTCCTCAAGGTCCTTCACATTCTCCTCCGGAATCAGCACTTCTTTGATGCCGCCGCGAAGTGCAGCCAGAAGCTTCTCTTTCAGGCCGCCGATCGGAAGAACATCGCCGCGCAGCGTGATCTCGCCTGTCATCGCGACATCAGCGCGAACCGGAATGCCGGTCATCGCGGATACCAGACCAAGCGTGATCGCGGAACCGGCGCTCGGACCGTCCTTAGGCACCGCACCTTCCGGGAAGTGCACGTGAATGTCCGTCTCGGAAACCTGCTTGTAGCTGATGCCAAGCTGAGTCGCTCTCGAACGCAGAACGGTTCTCGCCGCCTCTACGGACTCCTTCATCACGTCGCCAAGCGAACCCGTACGCGTGATATTGCCCTTACCCGGCATGGTCGCGACTTCAATGGTCAGTAGATCGCCGCCCACCTCTGTCCAGGCAAGCCCCGTGACCTGTCCCACAAGGTTCTGCTTGTGCGTCACGCCGAATGTGTAGCGGCGTACACCGAGATACTTCTCAAGATTCTCAGAATTCACAACCTGAAGAGACTTCGCTTTTTTCATCAGGAAGTCGCGAACAACCTTGCGGCAAATCTTATTGATTTCACGCTCAAGGCCGCGCACGCCGGCTTCTCTCGTGTAGTAGCGGACGATATCGATGATCGCGGACTCTTCGATGCGAAGCTCGTTTTCCTTCACGCCGTTCAGTTTCATCTGCTTCGGGATCAGGTGACGCTCTGCGATATTGCGTTTCTCGTCTTCCGTGTAGCCGGACAGATTAATCACTTCCATACGGTCAAGCAGCGGAGCCGGAATGTTCATCGAGTTGCTCGTCGCGATGAACATTACGTGAGAAAGGTCGAAATCCACTTCCACGTAATGATCCTGGAACGTGTTGTTCTGTTCAGGGTCCAAAACCTCAAGCAGCGCAGCCGCAGGATCTCCGCGATAATCCATGCCCATCTTGTCGACTTCGTCAAGCAAAAAGAGCGGATTATTGACTTTAATCTTGGCAAGGCACTGCAGAATGCGCCCCGGCATCGATCCCACATAAGTCCGTCTGTGACCACGGATTTCGCTTTCGTCGCGGACGCCGCCTAATGCAAGGCGTACAAACTTTCTGCCTGTGGCTCGGGCAATGGACTGTCCGAGCGAAGTCTTACCGACTCCGGGAGGTCCGACAAGGCAGAGAATCGGAGACTTGACGTTTTTCACACGAGTCTGAACAGCCAAGTATTCAATAATTCTTTCCTTGACCTTCTCAAGCCCGTAGTGATCCTCTTCAAGGACCTCTTCGGCCTTAACCATGTTGCCGTTGATGCGTGTCTTCTTGCTCCACGGCAGTTCAATCAGCGTATCCAAATAGTTGCGGATCACATTGGATTCCGCGCTGTTCTGCCCCATCATGCGAAGCTTTTTGAGTTCGGCCAGAGCTTTTTCCTGGCCTTCATGGCTCATCTTCGCCTCTTTGATCTTGCGTTCGTACTCTTCGAACTCTTCGTCTGTTTCTCCGAGTTCTTTCTGAATCGCCTTAACCTGTTCATTCAGGTAGTAGTCGCGCTGGCTCTTTTCCATAGAGCGCTTTACTCGGCCGCGAATACGCTTTTCTGTCTGCTGAATATCCACTTCCTCTTCCAAAATGGAAAGAAGAAGCTCGAGCCGTTCGCCGACACCGCTCTCGTTGAGCAGCAATTGTTTGCGCTCGGGCGGAATGACCAGGGCCTGGGCGATCGAATCAGCAAACTCCGACGCATTATCAATCGCTGAAATCTTGTCGAGCTGTTCAGAGCTAATACGCTTATTGTTTCTCTGATACGAGGTGAACGTTGAGAGAATCGCACGGCGCAGCGGCTCAAATTTCTGAGCGCTCAGCGTACTTTTCTGCACTTTTTCAACATTTGCATAAATGCAGCTGTCAACGGAATAGTCGATGACCTTGGCTCTGTACAAGCCCTCAACAAGTACTTTCTGTGTGTCGTCCGGCAGTTTTAAGGACTGAATCACACGAGCGACCGTACCCATTTCGTTTAAATCTTCAGGATCCGGATCCTCTGTAGACGCCTGCTTCTGAGAAACAAGAAGAATCTCTTCGTTAATCTTGGAAGAACGAAGTACTTTATTCAGAGCATCCAGCGACTTAGGTCTGCCCACATACAGCGGGATGACCATGCCCGGGAAGAGTACAACATCTCTCAGCGGGAGTACCGGTAAATTCACAATCTTAGTTCTCATTAAAATCCTATACTGCTAAATTTCTTTATAAGTAAATTAATAGTTGGGGCTGAATCTCAAAAATTCAACCTCTGCTCTCCGCATCGCATTACTTGTCCACTCTATCAAATTCGAGAATAAGTTTCAGCCGAATACGTCTATATTTGGTGCCCGAATTGCTACTAATTACAAACTGTAGGTGCTGATCGTGAAAAAGGACAGGTTTTTTAGGCCCGTCCTTTGCTTGATGTATCCGCTCAGAGATTTAGCTGCAAATAAATTTTGCTTTGCCGTCTCTCATGGTTTCTGCGGTGACAACAACTTTTTTCACATCAGTTCGGTCGGGAACTTCGTACATTGCTTCAAGCAGTGCGTTTTCCACAATTGAGCGAAGGCCTCTCGCGCCGGTTTTTCTTTCCTTAGCCATGGCCGCCGCTTCTTTTAGAGCTTCCGGTTCGACTTCAAGCACGACATCTTCCATCTCAAAGAGTCTGGCGTACTGCTTAATCACCGCGTTCTTAGGTTCTGTGAGAATACGCACTAAAGCGGCTTCATCCAAATCTTCAAGCGTTGCAATCACGGGAAGACGTCCGACAAGTTCGGGAATCAGGCCGAAGTGGACCAAGTCCTTCGCTTCAATATCGCGAAGCGCCTCTCCTTCACTGACCGCCTCCTTGCTCTTGACTTCCGCTTCAAAGCCGATACCGCTCTTTTCGGTCCTGCGGCGAATAATACGATCGAGTCCTTCAAAAGCGCCGCCGCAGATAAAGAGAATATTTGACGTGTCAATCTGAATATTCTTTCCGTTCGGATGCTTTCTTCCGCCGGAAGCCGGAACAGAAGCGATCGTGCCTTCAACAAGTTTCAAAAGCGCCTGCTGTACGCCTTCGCCGGAAACGTCACGCGTAATGGAAGGATTTTCACTCTTGCGCGCGATCTTATCGATTTCGTCAAGGTAAATGATGCCCTTCTGAGCTTTTTCCACATCCATATCACAGGCCTGAAGAAGCTTCAGGATCACGTTCTCGACATCTTCGCCGACGTAGCCCGCTTCTGTGAGCGTGGTGGCGTCTGCAATCGCGAACGGCACGTCAAGCATCTTGGCCATGCTCTGCGCAAGCAGCGTCTTACCGGAGCCTGTCGGTCCGATCAGAAGAATGTTGCTCTTCTGGATTTCAACGTCGGAATCGTCCTTATTTTCAAGGAAACGGCTGCGAAGGCGTTTGTAATGGTTGTAGACCGCGACGGACAGCACGCGCTTAGCCTTATCCTGGCCGATGACGTACTCGTCAAGATTTCTGCAGATCTGCTTAGGTGTCGGAAGCTCTCCATACAGAATCGGATCCTTGTTATCCGCGTCCTCTGCCTGCTCTCTCGGAGCCGAATCGGAGCCGCCCGCTTGGACTCCGTTTCTCTTCAGCGCTTCTTCGATCACGCCGGAGTATTTCGCAAGCTCTTCCGTACACTCTCTGCAAATGTACTCGTCGCTGATCTGCGATTTATAGATTTCCGAATATTGTCCCCGGTGTGCTCCGCAGAAGGAGCACACAGGATCGTCTTTGTTGCTTTTCATTCGATTTGCTTTCTACGAATTCGTCAGTTATTTGAACTTCTTCTGCGGCTCTTCCCCGCGTTTGTTAAAGACACCGTCGATAATTCCGTATTCGCAGGCCTGAGCGCTGCTCATGAAATTGTCGCGTTCGGTATCCACCGAGATACGCTCAATCGACTGACCGGTATGCTCGGAAAGAATTCTGTTAAGGCGTGTACGCAGTTCCAGAATTTCTTTTGCCTGAATTTCGATATCGGCCGCGGTGCCTTGTGTACCTCCGCTCGGCTGATGAATCATAATTCTGGAGTTCGGCAGCGCATAGCGTTTGCCTTTAGCGCCCGCTGCGAGCAGGAAGGCGCCCATGGAAGCAGCCATGCCCAGACAGATCGTAGAGACATCAGGCTTAATAAACTGCATGGTGTCATAAATCGACAAACCCGCGTACACACTTCCTCCCGGAGAATCAATATAGAGCGAAATATCTTTATCCGGATCCTCACTCTCGAGGAAAAGGAGCTGAGCCACAACCAAATTTGCGCTCTGATCTGTGACAGGGCCGACCAAAAAGATGACACGGTCGCGCAGCAGACGTGAGTAGATATCAAAAGATCTTTCTCCCCTTCCGCTCTGTTCTAGCACCATCGGCACCAATCCGGAATTGAAAGAGGCGGCGTGTTTCGTATTTTTATCCATAAAATTCCCCGCTTTATAAAAGCAAACGGCAAGGTTCATCCGCCTTGCCGATCTGCCTATATTTTTACCCCTGATCTAAACAGCGGTAATGTATTGGTTTGATTAAGCTCTGTCAGCCATCAGGTTTTCGAACGGGATCTTCTCATTCTTAACTTTGGCGTTCTTCAGAACCCAGTCAACAACATTGCTTTCTGTTGCGACTGCGGCAAGCTCAGCTTTGTGCTGAGGATTGTTGATATACCAATCAACAACTTCCTTCGGGTCTTCGTAGCTCTTAGCAATGTTTTCAGCCAGAGCCTTGACCTGTTCGTCAGTTCCCTGAAGGTTTTCTTTTTCAACCAGAGTGCTGATTTCAAGGCCGAGACGAACTCTCTGAGTCGCTTCCTGGAGCATTGCAGAAGCAGGAATATCCTGCGGCTGAAGCTTGATACCCTGAAGCTTCATCTTTTCGACGGCGTCGTGAATCAGAGCCTGTCTCTGTTCTTCGACAGCAGCGTGCGGCAGCGGGAAGTCGGAAACAGAGAGAAGAGCGGACATGGCGCTCTGCTTTGTACGAGCCTGAAGACGGGCTTCAACTTCGCGCTGCAGATTATCTTTAACGTCGTTCTTCATCTTTTCGAAAGATTCGATCTGAAGAGACTTAGCGAATTCGTCGTCAAGAGCGGGAAGAACTTCTTCGCCGACAGCCTTCAGAGTAGCTTCGAATTCAACGGTCTTGCCGGCAAGTTCCTTAGAAGGATAGTTTTCCGGGAATGTGACCGGGAAAGTCTTTGTTTCACCGGGTTTCATGCCGCGGATTCCGTTTTCGAATTCAGCAAGCATACGGCCGGCGCCAAGAATGAACTTGTAGTCGGAAGCTGTACCGCCGGCAAAAGCTTCACCGTCGAGTGTGCCCTTGAAGTCGACTGTGACTTCGTCGGTATCGGCAGCGGCTTTTTCAGTCGGATTGTAAGTTGCTCTCTGCTTGCGCATAACGTCGATTGTCTTATTGACGTTGTCGTCGGTCAGTTCGCATTCGTACTTGGTGACTTCAACATCCTTGACATCAGGAACTGTAACTTCCGGGAAAACCTCGAAAGTCGCTGTGAAGGAAATCTTGTCAGCGTCAGCGGGAGCGCCTTCTGTCGGAGCGATGTCAGGCATACCGGAAACGCGATACTTGCCTTCTTCGATCTTCTTGATGTATTCATCAATAGCGAGTTTGTTGATAACGTCGTATTCGACTTCACGGCCGTAAGCGGCGGCAACCATAGCTGCCGGTGCTTTACCCGGACGGAAACCGTGGAAGCGGGCTTTTTTGCCGCGTTCGCGAAGACCCTTGGCAACCTGTTTCTCAACTTCCTTGCGGTCAAGGAGGATCTCGACTTTACGTTCGAGAGGATTCGGTTTTACTTCTTCTTTAACTTCAGCGGCAGCTTCAGCAGCTTCAACTGTCTTGTCTTCAACTTTGGTTTCTTCAGCCATTATTTTTCCTTTCTAGAACCGTGGGATCACGGAAAACTTCTTGATTTAATGAATTTTTCGATTCGGCGATTATAACGATAAACATCACGCAATCAAGGAATTTCTGCAATCTTTAACAATTTCTTATGCTAATGATTCTTATTTGCAACTAAATACCTGTATCACTCACCCAAAATGGACGTTTTGATAGATTTTATTAGGGTTTTACCTTACTTACTTTCCCGTATTCAGATATAATGAGCCTAAAGAAATTTAACGCGTGGAGGTTCTGATGAGTAATAGAAGAAATGCACAGGTCCGCGTTCTTGAGTTAAGAGCTGAACAGGAAAAACAGATGCGTAAATGCTGCGTATTCGGCATGACGCTGACGCTTGCCGCTTTTGTTCTGGCTCAAATAGCTGCGTACCTTATTTGATATTGGGATAGGTGCGGAGCAGCCTAGACCAATTGCTCCAATTGAAGTTGATTCACCTGCACTAAAGGGCCCGTTTAATTCGGGCCTTTTGGTTTGTCGGCACCGCAGATCTACATCGATATAGGCGGCCCCTTTCAGTTTGATCGTTCAAAGAGCCAAGCCCTCCCATCCTGCTTCATTAATCCCTCCTTCGCTTTTCGTATCTGTCATTTCCAAAGGCCGAGTCCTTAAAAAGATTTCTGATGTTTTCCTTCAATCGAAGAAGTCTCAGCCTATTCCATAAAAACCGCATCAAGCATTCAGCACTCATGAGTCGCGGCTCAGGCCTAAGATGAACGGCACTTTTTTGAGCCTCTGGCTTTTTTCTGATTTTTGTGTATAATTTCGCATTCTGACAGCAGGGGAGTCGCCAAGCTGGTTAAGGCACCGGATTCTGATTCCGGCATTCGAGGGTTCGAATCCTTCCTCCCCTGCCAGCTGTCATACATCTTGTTTGTAGGGGAATCGCCAAGCTGGTTAAGGCACCGGATTCTGATTCCGGCATTCGAGGGTTCGAATCCTTCTTCCCCTGCCACTCAATTCAAGATTGTAGGGGAGTCGCCAAGCTGGTTAAGGCACCGGATTCTGATTCCGGCATTCGAGGGTTCGAATCCTTCCTCCCCTGCCACTCATCTTAAATACCCATTACCTATTCAAACTTTCTGTACTTTTGCAGGATTTTTGCGCTGTGCAGAAGACATGCGGCTTCTCTTCTTTTTTAGCGGTCCGTGAATTTCAAAATTTCGCAGCATTCGCCGGGACGGTCTCCCCTTATTGCAAGGCCGCCGCAAAATCGAAAGGCACAGTCAATCTTTCCTGTACCTTCTTAAACTGCCCTTTTGTATCTATATTTGCTTTTAACTCCGATTTCCTGAGCATCCGTCCGGTCTATTGTTCCGCAGGCTGCGGCTGACGGCAGCCGCTGACCCGTTTTCTAACCTTCAGTTCGTTACCCGCAGCTTCTTATTCAATTAATAGAAGAGCGATACAGCCGAATTTTAGTTATCAGACGAGTTCGGCTATCGCCGCGCGCGTCAGCTGAATAGACTTTGCTGCAGCCTCTTTCACAAACGAGTCATAAGACGCCGGCGCGTGTCCCGACGCGTCATCGGAAATCGCGCGAATAACCACAAACGGAATCTCATTGATGAAGCAAACCTGCGCAATCGCGGCCCCTTCCATCTCAACTGCCGCTGCGTCAAAGAAATCACGTATCCAATGCTTACGCTCAGCATCGCAGACGAACTGGTCTCCGGAGGCAATCGTGCCGATCTGCGCTCTAAACCCGAGCTTTTCTGCCGCTTTGAGAGCCGCCTCCCGATATCTCGGCTCTGTCTCAAAGTAGACCTTATTGATGCCCGAGACCAGGCCCTTCGGATCACCGACACCTGAAGTGTCCATGTCATGCTGACAGAGCTTTGAAGCGATCACAAAATCTCCGAGAGAAATGTCTTTGCCGATACCGCCTGCCACCCCGGTATTAATAATGGCTTCCACACCAAAACGCAGAATCATGGTCTGTGCGCAGACAGCGGCAAAAACCTTACCGACGCCGCTGACCGCTGCCACAACTTTTTGGCCGTCGAGCATGCCGCGGTAATAATCAATACCGGAAATCGTGATGGTTTCCGCTCCTTCCAAACTGTTTTTCAGCGCTTCAATTTCGACGCGCATTGCTCCGATAATGCCGATCACTTCTGAATCCTAAAAAGAGAAAGGCTTTCCCGCCGAGAACGAAGAAAGCCGGATGATGTCTGTAGTCCGCGCTTAAATCAGAACGGCAGCGGGCTGCCCTTTGCGTCAAAGAGCGGAAGTTTCTGAAGATAGATAATGTCATCTCTGCCGACCGCGTCGCCTTCGGCAAGAATCGCCATCTTTCCGACGACCTGAGCGCCCGCAAGTGAAGCCAGTTCCTCAAGCGCTTCCAATGAGCGGCCTGTTGAAATCACATCGTCGACAATCAGAACACGTTTGCCTTTCATGCGTGCAATCTGCTCTCCGTCCAGATAAAGCTTCTGATCTTTTTCGGTAGTGATTGATTTCACCGAAACGCTGATGGGATTATCCATGTAGAGTTTAATTCCCTTGCGGGCCACCATGTACTCTTTGTCGCCGTGCTGGCGTGCCATTTCGTGAATCAAAGGAATGCCTTTGGCTTCCGCAGAAAGCAGATAATCATATTCCGGCGCGATTTTCAGAAGTGCCTCAGCGCTTTTTACTGTGAGCTCCTGATCTCCGATAATAATGAAGGCGGCAATATTGATGTCCTGACTAATCGGACAAAGTTTAAGTGAACGTTTTAAACCCGCTACTTCGATCTCGTAATCCATCTATAACTCCGAGTTGAAACTCTTTTTTTAAATCCTACTTCAATTAAGTCTGTTTTTTCTTCTTTGCGCCTAATCTCAGGCACAATGAAGAGAAAATTTGCACTACGGAATAATACCGACATCTCAAGCAGTTGAATTGACTGTGAGCTCCTCTTCCTGATTTTTATTCGCAAAAAAACGGAATTTCTCCCGAACAGTTATACAATAAGGCTCATGGGGACGGAAAGGTTCTCACAAAGAACATCCGCTCCTGATCACAACTTCGATGTCGTAATTCGAGGGCCATAAGCCGTGAATCTCTTCCCGTACAATGCGGGTAACGGTCGTTATGGCCTTTTTAATAATAATCACCTTAATTTCTAATGGAGCAATCACCGTGAAGGTTAAACTTCTTTGTAAAGCCGCTCTCGCGCTGGCCGCCGTCGGCTTGTTTGCCTCTGCCGCCTCTGCCGCGTATAAATCCGAATACAAGCTCAGCGTTGTTCCCGGCGCTTCTTCCGGCTGGGGCCAGACGGCTACTTTCTTCGCCGACTGCGTTCGCAAGAAATCCAACGGCCGCATCAACATTAAGCCCTACTTCGGCGCTCAGCTGATGGCCGGCAAACAGACCTCCGAACTTCTGCTCGTTCGCCGCGGCGCTATTGACTTTGCGCTTGCTTCCACAATTAACTGGTCTCCGCAGATTAAAGAGCTCAACCTGACCGCTCTGCCCTTCTTTATCGCCAACAACCCCAACCGCTACAAAGCGCTCGACGCGATTGAAAAAGGCAAATCCGGCAAGATGCTCGAACAGGCTATCGAAAAAACCGGTGTTAAATTCATCGGCTGGTCTGAAAACGGTTTCCGCGAACTTACAACATCCAAGGGCCCGATCGAAAAACCCGAAGATATGAAAGGCATGAAGCTTCGTGTCTGCGGCACTCCGATCTTTATCGACATCTTCACCAAGCTTGGCGCCAATCCGCAGGCCATTAACTGGTCTGAAGCTGTAACCGGCTTCCAGCAAGGTATTGTTGACGGACAGGAAAACCCGACCAACGGCATTAACGTCCCGACAAAAGTCTGGCAGTGGCACAAGTACTCTACCGACTGGCATTACATGATCGACCCGCTCTTCTTTACCGCCAATAAGAAGGTTTGGGACGAATTTACGCCCGAAGACAAAGAGCTGATCCTCAGCTGCGCCGTCAACGCTGAACTTTACGGCAAAGCGCTGTCCCGCCTCGGCAACGATGACGGCTCCGCTCTGGAATACCTGAAGAAGATCGGCAAAGAACCGGCCGTTACCGATCCGAAGGGCGAACTCAGAAAGAACGGTATGACTGTTACCGAGTACACCCCGGCAATGGTTAAAGAGTTCTACGACGCGACTAAGAGCGTTCGCGACGACTGGACCAAGAAGATCGGTCCGGATCTGGTCAAGGCCGCTGAAGAAGACATGAAGTCTGCTCAGTAAGCCCGAACTCTGATTTAAAGCGTTACGAGGCGGTGCAAACCGCCTCAATTTACAAAAAAACTATGCTTCACTTCCTCAATACCCGATTCGAAGAACTCTTAGGCGCCTTCCTGCTGGCAGTGATGGCGTGCATCGCGTTCATCAACATTATTGTTCGCTACTGCACCAATCTCTCCTTCTCCGCGTCTGAAGAACTCACCGTAAACTTTTTTGTATGGATCGTGCTTTTAGGCACATCTTTAGCCTTTCGCGAAAGCAGCAACTTTACGATGGGCGTGGTTTACAGCTGTACCAAGGGCTGGCTGCGCAAAGCGCTGTATATTTTTTCCGTTATCTGCTGTCTGGCATTTTTCGTGTGGCTGGTTTACCTCGGCGCAATTGAGGTCATTGATGAAATGGACCTGAACGTTTCGTCCGAGTCGCTGGATATTCCGGTTTGGCTCTATACCCTGGCAACACCGCTCTTTTCTCTTCTCATTATTGTCCGAATTCTTCAGCGCACGGTTGAAGATTTCCGACTCAATCATTTTTAGAGCGCTGTGCACAAAATGAATAAAAACAAAATTCAAAAGGAGAAGAGATGACTGCATTGCTGAGTGATCCGGGGCTTTTGCTCCTGACTCTTTTTATTGTCATGCTTGTACTGCGCGTACCTATCGCGATCAGTCTGGGACTTTCCGCGGCCGTAGTCGCTTGGAAGTTCGACATGGGCATTGACATGCTTCCCTATAACTTCTTTGCCGGCGTTGCCAAAGTGCCGCTGCTGGCGATTCCGTTTTTTATTCTTGCGGGCTTCATCATGGAAAGCGCGGGTATTGCCGCGCGTATTGTCCGGCTCGTAGAGAATCTGGTCGGCGACATGACAGGCGGTTTAGCCATTGCGACGGTCGCGGTCGCCACCTTCTGGGGCGCGGTCAGCGGCTCGGGTCCCGCGACAGTGGCCGCACTCGGCCTGATTCTGATCCCCGCGATGGTCAAGAACGGATATGACAAGGCTTTTGCCGCGGCAAACGTTTCCGTAACTTCCGGTTTGGCCATTGTTATTCCGCCGAGCATCGCATTCATTGTGTACGGCGGCATTGCCGACGCCTCTGTTCCCGCGCTGTTTGCCGCCGGTATTATCCCGGGTCTTATCGTCGCCGGCTTCCTGATGATCGCGGTCTACCTGATTTCCAAGAAGCGCGGCTACCGCGGTCTTCCGAGACAGGAATCCACATGGGTTGTCTTTAAAGACGCCTTCTGGGGCGTACTGACTCCGGTCGTGATTTTAGGCGGTATTTACGGCGGTATTTTTACGCCGACCGAAGCGGCTGCTGTTGCGATTTTCTATGGTCTCTTTGTCGGTGTCTTCGTTTACAAGACCTTTAATTCGCTCTCTGTGCTGACGCACGTTCTTGTGGAATCGACAAAAGCGACTTCCGTCATTATGTTTGTCGTAACCTGCGCGGGTCTCTTCGCTTGGGTTGCGAGCACCGTCGGTTTAGTAGAAAGAGGCGCCGCGGTCCTTTTGGCATTGTCTGAGAACCCCTGGGTACTGCTGCTGCTGATCAACATTATTCTGTTTGCGGCAGGCATGATCATGGACGCGATTTCGATCTACTACGTCCTGCTTCCCTTCCTGCTTCCGATTGTGCATCATTTCGGCTGGAATCCGGTCTGGTTCGGCGTCATGATGACGGTAAACCTTGCGGTCGGCCAGGTAACGCCTCCTGTTGCAGTGAACCTTTACGTCGGCGCTCAAATTGCCGATCTGACGATGGAAGACATTACACCGCCCGTGATTCCGCTGCTCATTGCAACGATCTTCGCGCTGGCAGTTATTGTTCTCTTTCCGCCTCTGACGACATTCCTTCCGAATCTCTTCGGGCTCTAAAGAGAGCTTCTGCAGTACAAGGCCGCTTTTTGAGCGGCCTTTCGTTTATTTCCAGCTGCCGCTTTTATCTTTAACTACGAAGTTGGTGACGCGGACAGTAGAAATCAGACGTCCGTCTGCGGCGGTGATATCCACATTCCAAAGATGTGTGCTTCTTCCAAGATGAAGGGCCTTAGCTTCCGCAAATACATAAACGCCCGGTTCCTTACGCACCGAGCTCAAATGATTTCCGCTGACGGAAGAGCCGACCGGAATAAAGCCCTCCGGAAGACTCAGGAAGGAACCGTATCCGGCCAAAATTTCCGCAAACGCAAGAGAAGCGCCCCCGCAGAGAACGCCAAACGGCTGAGAAGTACTGTCGTTCACAGGCATTTTTGCCTTTACCAGGCCTTCTTCTTCGGAAATAATCTCAATCCCCAAGCTGCCGATCATAGAATGAGAGACGGCTTCTTCTCGTGTGTAATCTTTATTCATTGCGGTCCGACATTAGTTAAACAACGGTTTCTTTGAGTTTGTTCAGATCAAGGCGATATAGACGGTAAAGAAACACTGATCCGCGGGCGGTCAGCTCCAAAGCCATCGCGATCCAAACACCTGTTAGACCGAATTTTAAACTCAGAACATAAGCGAGCGGGAGTCGAATTCCCCACATACTGCCGAAATTGATTAAGCTCGGACCAAGAGTTCGTCCGAGCGCGACAAAAATGCTGTAGCAGACAATCGCGCTTGCGAAGAAGGGTTCTGCAAAGGCCTGGATGCGCAGGCATTCCGATCCGAGGCTGACAATATTTTCCAAAGGCGTCATGACGCGAATCATTTCGGGCGCGAACGCGTACATAATGCCGCCCATAAGCGCCATCAGGCACATGGCAAGACAAACATTAATCCAAGCAAATTTCTTTGCGAGTTCTCTTCTCTTGGCGCCATAGCTCTGCCCCACCAGCGTGGAAGCGGCATCCGAAATCCCGAAGCCCGGCATATAGCAAAGAGATTCAGCGGTAATCGAAAAAGAATGCGCCGCAAGCGCCACATTGCCGAGCGGCGCAACAATCACAGTGGTCAGAATCTGAGCGGTCGTCATCGCACAGCGCTCGAGCGCCATAGGAAGACCGATCTGAAAACAGCGGCGCATAACCGCTTTGCGCAGCTTAAATGATCCCGGATGACCGACCAGTGCGAGTTTGTTGTTTTTAACCAGCAGAGAGTACATCATGATCAAAGCGCACACGGCCTCTGCAAGCACGGTTCCCAGAGCCGCGCCTGTCACTCCGAAACCGGCGCCCCACATCGTAAAGGAGAAACCGAACACTTCGTAGCGGTCGGTCGGGTAAATCAAAATCCAATTAAAGAGGACGTCCAGGAAGCACATGAAGATGTTGGTCAGACTCGGAATTTTTATCTCTCCGGTGCTTCGCAGCATGCTTGTCGCGATGAAATTAAAAATGAGGCACGGCAGACCGAGCGCAAAGACGAGGAAATAAGCGGAGGCGTCCTGATGCAGGTCCGGATTGCCGCCGATCCAACCCGGCAGATAAGGGCTGATCAAAGCGCCGATTAAGGCAAAAACAGCTGAAAATAAGAATCCTGCCGTAAAGCTCTGCCGCAGCAAATCCCGTGCTTCATCAAAATTTTTAGCACCGATCCGATGAGCGGTCTGAACGGAAAACGGCGTTGTAACGGCAACAACAAGGCCCCATATCAGCCAAATCGACGTAGAGACAAGAGCCACAGCCGCCGCAGGAATTTCTCCCAAATGGCCGACCATAGACGCGTCGATAATCTGCATCGCCACAAAAGAAATCTGCGCAAAAATCGCGGGTATGCTGAGCCGCACCACCAATTCGATTTCCTCACGGGTGGTGAGTTCAAGACCTTCACGAATCTTTGTGAAGAGCCGCTCTGTTTTGCTTTCTTTAGTGCTCATGCCGGACGCTTGCCGCGATAAACCAACCTGACTGCGAGGCTGTCATTTTAGACAGTGATTTGACGGTTTGATGAGAAACGCAGTTGGAACGAAAAAAGGAGCAGGACGCGCCTACTCCTTGTGACGAAAAAAGATGAACCCGATCAGATTAATAGGTCATCACGGGCGCAAGTTCGGCCGCTTCCTGGATCCATTTAGCGACTTCTTTTTCGCTCGGATCACGCTGAGCCAGATTTTTCTTAGCGTTGACTTCTGCCATCTTAGCGGTAAGGTTAGCCGCGACGCGATGACGAAGTTCTTTTACCGTATCCACACCGGAGGCTTCTAGAAGTTCGGCATACTGAGGGCCGACACCGTTAATACGGAACAGATCAGCATGGTTTGTCCACTTGAGGATCAGCTTTTCGGAGATTCCCGTTGCTTCAGCAATTTTTTTGCGGCCGGCGGGAGCTGCGCACTTCGCAAGCAGATCGTCCGGAGTTTTAATATTTTGTTCCAAAAGTTTCGGAGCGAATGCCTCTCCGATGCCTTCGATATCAATAATTTTGTATGCCATGCCATTCCTCCAAATAGAGAGTTTTATAAGCACAGCATACATAAATTTATACTTCTGACAACCTGCCTGCACTCAAATTAAGAATCAAAGCTGCGGGCCGTAAGCTTCAAGGCGCCTACACTCCTCATTGGTCTTAGAGAACTTCTTGAAATTCTCAATGAATTGTTTTGCAAGCGCCCGGGCGCGTTTATCCCATTCGGCAGGATCCGCATAAGTATTACGGGGGTCTAGAATTTCGTTGTGGGCGCCTTCGCAGTACTTTGGAATGACCAAATTGAAATACGGGATTGTCACGGTTTCAGAGTTAAGGATGGATCCGGAGAGGATGTCATCGATAATCGCACGCGTATCTTTAATCGAGATACGTTTGCCGGAACCGTTCCAGCCGGTATTTACCAGATAAACATGAGCGTTGTTGGCTCTGGCCTTGCGCGAAAGTTCCTTAGCGTATTTGAACGGATGCAGTGAGAGGAAAGCCGCGCCGAAGCAGGCCGAGAAGGTCGGTTTCGGTTCAGTGATTCCTCTTTCGGTTCCGGCAAGTTTGCTGGTGTAGCCGGAAAGGAAGTAATACATTGCCTGATCCGCTGTCAGAATCGACACCGGAGGCAGCACACCGTAGGCGTCAGCGGAAAGGAAAATAATTTCTTTCGCGTGCGGTCCCTTTGAGATCGGCTTAACGATGTTTTCGATATGGCAGATCGGATAAGAGACGCGGGTGTTTTCGGTAAGGCTTGAATCATTGAAATCGATTTTCCCTGCCTCATCCACAATTACGTTTTCGAGCAATGCGTTAGGACGAATCGCCTTATAGATATCGGGTTCGGAATCCTTATCGAGATGAATGACTTTCGCGTAGCAGCCGCCCTCGTAATTAAAGATGCCCTCATCGTCCCAGCCATGTTCATCATCGCCGATGAGAAGGCGTTTCGGGTCTGTCGACAGTGTCGTTTTACCGGTGCCTGAGAGACCGAAGAAGATTGCGGTATTGGTTTTATCCAAATCCGTGTTGGCTGAGCAGTGCATTGACGCGATATGGCGAAGCGGATTGAGGTAGTTCATCACCGAGAACATTCCTTTTTTCATTTCGCCGCCATACCAGGTATTGAGGATGACCTGCATTTTTTCTTTAAGGTTGAAGACCACTGCGGTTTCGCTGTGCAAACCGAGTTCCTTAAAGTTTTCCACTTTTGCCTTACTGGCGGTCAGAACAAGAAAATCCGGCTCGCCGAAGTTTTCCAATTCTTCCTTGGTCGGGCGGATAAACATGTTGGTGACGAAGTGGGCCTGCCAAGCGACCTCCATAATGAAGCGAACTTTCAAACGCGTACTTTCGTTTGCGCCGCAGAAGGCGTCGACAACATAAAGTTTTTTATGAGAGAGTTCATTAGCGGCTTTGTCTTTCAGTTCTTTCCAAGTCGCTTCGCTGATCGGTTTATTATCATTTTTGTACTCTTCTGATGTCCACCAAACTGTGTCTTTTGAGACATCATCCATCACAATGAATTTGTCCTTGGGGGAGCGGCCGGTATATTCGCCTGTAAGAACGTTCATGGCACCTAGTTCTGTCAGAACGCCCTTTTCATATCCGGTCAGACCCTCAGCGGTTTCTTCGCTGCGCAGGGTATCGTAAGAAGGGTTGTAAATGATTTCCTTGACGTCAGTTATGCCGTACTTTGATAAATCTAATGTCATGGCTGTATCTTCTTTAAAAAATTGTCTTGCGTAAACAGCCGGTCAATTCCGCAAAAAAACAGCGGGCTGGCCAGCTAAGCAGTAAATTTTACCACTGCTGTAACTTTTTGTAATATTTTTAAATGATTCGTTACGCTCGTCGACAGCCTGAGCATATCTGTTGATGAATGATTATCCAGCTACATGAAAATTAAAAGAAAATTTAAGGATTTTTCTTTTGAAATAAGCTTCGGAAATGGAACTCCCTCTTCGGT
>NZ_CALPCV010000022.1:0-42718 GCF_943193095.1 Parasutterella muris
CCTCCACGCCGATGATAGTGAGTTGTATTTCTTGCGAAAGTAGGTAGTCTCCGGGCTCTCCATTCTTAAAACCTCTTGCTGCGAATGCGGTGAGAGGTTTTATTTTGTCTGTAATGAGGGGGAATAATATATTCGTTTATAAAACCCATTCTCCGGCGGCCGTGAACATGTTCACAAGTTACGTGCAATTCTTACATTTTGTCTCTATATAGAAAGAAAATACGCTCAAGTTGAGCCTTTTCTAAGCAAATAACCACTTAGGGCTGTTACTCTTTGGAAAAGAGAGGGAATTATGAGAGCAGTACTAAAAAAAGTTTTAGAACTCTATTGCTATAGATTAATGCGCAGTCGTCTGACTGCCCAGGCAATGAAAAACAGACAGCGTTAGCACGATGCAGTTCAGTTATTAATAGCGGCTTCGGCTGCTATTTTTTACCCTCCGTAAATGCCCGAGTTATAACAAAATACCGTTATATATACAATTCAACTGACGAAATTGACAATCGTCGAAACATAAACTACCACCCCATGGAGAATTCTCTAATGTCAGATTTTCTCTCTTCTACTCTTGGACGCAGGAATTTCCTGCGACTTTCTGCATATGCCTCCGCAACATTCGGCTTTTCACTCAGCCCGATCTCTCACGCTGTCGCCCAGGCAGTCAAAGAGATTGAACCGTTCGTGTGGAACGCCTGCGTGATTAACTGCGGACAGCGCTGCCCTCAGCGCTGCTTCCTTAAAGACGGTCAGGTTATTCGTGTTGAAACGGATAACACAGCAGGCGACTCCTGCGACCATCGTCAAATTCGTGCCTGCCTGAGAGGCCGTTCTCTTCGCCAGCGTCTCTATTCTCCTGACCGTCTCAAGTATCCGATGAAACGTGTTGGTGAACGCGGTGAAGGAAAATTCGAACGCATCACTTGGGATGAAGCCATTAAAACCGTTGCTCAAAACCTTAAAAATACGGTTGAGAAGTACGGTAATGAGTCGCTTTATTGGCAGTATTGCTCCGGTCAGCAGTCCTTGGTGAACTCTCGCCGCGCTTGGTGGCGTCTGCTGAATCTTATGGGCGGCTACCTTAAATACTACGGCTCGTACTCTACCGCTCAGATCGGAGCGGCTTTCCCTTATACCTACGGCGCCAGACCAGCTTCCGATGTCGGTGAAATTGCAAATGCCAAACTCTATGTGACATTCGGCGGCAACAGCGCGGTTACCAGAGGCTCCGGCGGCGGAAAAGGCTATCAGCTTGAATGCGCCCTTGAACGCGGTAAACCCAAGAGCATCATGATCGACCCGATGTATAACGACACGGTTGCCGCAGGAATGGATCAGTGGATCCCGATCCGCCCGGGTACAGATGCGGCTCTGGTCGAAGCTATCGCCTATGAGCTGATTAATAACGGCTGGGTTGATCAGGACTTCCTGGATAAATACTGCATTGGCTACGATGAAAAAACTCTGCCGGCAGATGCGAAGAAGGGAAGCGACTATAAGAGCCATATCCTCGGCAAAGGACCCGACGGTATCGCTAAGACTCCTGAATGGGCTTCAAAGATTACCGGTATTCCTGTTAATACGATTAAATCTCTGGCTAAAGAAATGGGCACAACAAAGCCGTGCTTTGTTTCTCAGGGCTGGGGTCCGCAGCGTCAGGCAAACGGTGAGCAGACAAGCCGCGCGATCGCAATGCTCCCGATCCTTTTGGGCCAGATTGGTCTTTCGGGTACAAACTGCGGTGACGCAGAAGCCAATTACACGCTTCCGGCCGTTTATCTCCCGACAGGCAAGAATCCCGTTAAGGCAACGATTCCGGTGTTTATGTGGACGGATGCGATTGTCCGCGGAAAAGATATGACGGATCTCACCGACGGTATGAGAGGCGTCAAGAAGCTCGATCACAACATCAAGATGATTGTGAACTCGGGCGGCAACACCATGATCAATCAGCATGCAGACTCCAATGCAACCGATAAGATTCTGAAAGATACTTCGAAGTGCGAATTTATTGTCGTCTGCGATAACATGATGACGCCGTCCTGCCGTTACGCCGATATCCTGCTTCCGGACGTTATGGGTCCTGAAACAAACGATATCGCCTGCGGAGGAAGCTCTAACGGCGCAACAAGTTCGATTCTTCCGATGCATAAGGCCGTTGAGCCTCAGTGGGATCAGAAGACTTCTTATGAAATCTGCCGACTGATCGCCAAAGAACTTGGTAAAGAAGAGGAATTCACTGAAGGTAGAACTCAGGATCAGTGGCTCGAATGGTGCTACAACGAAACTCGTAAGAAAGTTCCGCAGCTTCCTGAATGGGAAGTCTTCTGGAAGGAAGGTCCTCAGCAGGTCTACGATTGGAAGAAGAATACTGTCGGTCTGTCTGCCTTTAGAAAAGATCCTCAGGCAAATCCGCTTAAAACACCTTCCGGTAAGATCGAAATCTACTCGGATCGTCTCAATAAGATTGCCGAAACCTGGAAACTTCCCGAGGGCGACGTGATTTCTGCAATCCCGAAATATTGCGCGACATGGGAACAGGCCGGTGACCCGCTGACGAAGAAATATCCGCTTCAGTGCTACGGCTTCCACCACCACGGCAGAATTCATTCAACTTTCCATAATCTTCCCTGGCTCCGTGAACAGCATCCAGATGTGCTCTTCATGAATCCGCTCGATGCTCAGGCCCGCGGCCTTAAGAACGGTGACATGGTGCTGGTATTCAATGACCGAGGCACGCTTGAAATGCCGGTTAAGGTCACAAGCCGCATCATGCCGGGCGTTGTGACACTGCCTCAGGGTGCGTGGTATACGCCGAAGCAGGTTGGAGGAAAGTCGGTTGACGTTGGCCGCAACATCAATACGCTGACCTCACTGAGACCGAGCCCGCTTGCTAAGGGCAATCCTCAGCACACCAACCTTGTTGAAGTAAGAAAAGCTTAGGAGAATGAAGATGAGTCAGCTTGGATTTTTTGTGGATGTATCTAAATGCTCCGGCTGTAAGACCTGCGCCGTGGCTTGTAAAGACGCACATAACCTGCCTGTTGGTCTGAACTTTAGAAAGGTCAGAGAGTATGCAGGCGGAAACTGGAAAAAAGACGCGAACGGCGCATGGGAGCAGGATGTATTTGCTTACTATGTGAGTACCGCATGCAACCAGTGTACCGACCCGGCTTGTGTCAAGGTATGCCCGACTAAGGCGCACCAAAAGCGCGCTGCGGACGGTCTGGTCCTTATCGAGACAGCAAAATGCATCGGCTGCGGAATGTGCGCTCAGGCGTGCCCGTACCATGCTCCGGTACTTGATGTCGATGCTAAGAAAATGCGTAAGTGCGATGCCTGTGTGGATCGTCTCCAAACAGGTCGTCAGCCGATTTGCGTAGAAAGCTGTCCTAACCGAGCCATCGAATTCGGTGATATCGAAGTGCTGAGAAAGAAATACGGCGCGCTTGCGGATGTTGCTCCGCTGCCGTCTTCTGCGGCAACCAAGCCTAACTTGGTCCTTCTGGTCCCGAAACAGGCTAAACCGGCAGGTGATACGACCGGCGTTGAATACTAAAGAAATGTAAACGAAGAGACGGCAGACCCTGGGGTCTGCCGTCTCTTTCCATTAGAATCTGCTGTTGATCAGTCGAAAGGTTCGCATTTCATGCTCACTTCATTTTTTAATACGTTTCTTTACGTCTTTACCTCACTGGTAACAGTGGTTAATCCGCTTGGAGCGGCTTTTTTCTTTCTTACGATGACAGGAAGAGCTACTCGACAGGAGAGAGCGGAACTTTCTAATCGCGTCGCCTTGTATTTCTTTGTGATGGCGATGTGCTCTCTTTATATCGGGCAGTTTATTCTGAGCTTCTTCGGGATTTCTATCGGCGTTCTCCGCGTCGCGGGCGGTCTTGTGCTGTTTTCTGCAGGCTGGCTGACACTTAACAGCAGTTCTTCAAGTTCGGAAGCAGACGGCGAAAAGGCTCAGAGCAGTATAAATAAAAAATCTCATTCAGACTTGATGAAACTCGCGTTCTATCCTTTTACTCTTCCTCTGACGCTCGGCCCCGGTGCAATCGCCGTAACAACAGCGATCGGAACATCTATGACGTTCTCTGTCCCGAATGTTTTAAGTACAAGTTTGGCTGCACTTGCGAACGCGCTGCTGGTTTGGCTGTGTTTTAAATATGCGGACCGAATCACAACGGTTATTGGTCAGACCGGTACGGAAGCGATCTCCAGAATTTTTGCTTTTATATTGATCTGTATCGGTGTTCAGGTATTTTGGTCCGGCTTCTCGGAGCTGTGGCTACACTTAATGGCAACCGCGAAATAGGAAATGGGATTCCCGGCCGTAACCGGCCGGTTTATTTTTTCTTCTTAAAGAAACGAGAATAAAAACTGACAAAAGCAATAATCAGCACGCCGATAATAATGAGCTCATTGCTGTACTGCGCTAATTCTTCTCTTAATAGTTCCATAACTACAGCTCCCTAGTAATCTATTCTAGTTCTATTCTGTTGCTGATTCATGCGGTTATTCCGCTGCGGACCTTTTTAAGCTAAGGAATGAGAAGGACGACAACGACGGAAAAAATCGAACAAATCGAACAAATTAATTGTAATTAGAAGAAGAAAATTTACAATCTGCAAGGCAAGGGTTACTACCGTAGAGAGGACCGAAACAGAGGGAAATCCTTATGAAGGTTTTCGTGAGAGTGATATTTTAATAAAAAAGGGGTTGGTATAAGGATTCCCCTGCCTAACCGGAAATAACTGACTCCGCAGCCGCAAACCGTTCCTCCCGAATTAGGACAGGGAAATAATAATAGCCGTCACGGTGATCCACAATGGCTCTAATGACATTGGAGACACCCCATGACTACAATAAGCGACGTATACAGCCCGAGAACTAAATTCCGCTGCTCACGGCTCAGAGGCGCGAGAATAGGAAGCACGATCTGTCAGTATTGTGCTGTCGGCTGCTCACAGCTGGGCTTTTTTAAAGGCGATACACTCATAGACGTAGAAGGTGATCCGAGAAGTTCTGTCAATCAGGGTCGGCTGTGCCCAAAAGGGTCCTCTACATTTGCACTTAACGATAACCCCTATCGTAAGGTAAAACCAATGTATCGTGCACCCGGTACGGATAAATGGGAGGAAGTCTCCCTGGACTGGATACTGGACACGGTTGCAAAACGAATCTGGGATTCCCGCAAGCGCGGTTTTGTAGAGAAGGATGGGAAGACCGGAATCACGGTCAATAACTGCGCAAATATTGGTTTTATTGGCGGCAGCGCCAACGATAACGAAGAGTGCTATCTGTTTCGTAAGCTCTTTACCGGCGGACTCGGAATTCTTCCGGTGGAGAATTCCGCTCGGTACTGTCACTCGACCACGGTTGCGGCGCTGAGTCCGACGTTTGGCTTTGGCGCCTGCACAAACCCGCCGCGGGATCTGATGAATTCAGACTGCATTGTGATTATGGGCTCGAATATGGCAGAAGCCCATCCGGTGGCTTTCTACTGGCCGATGCAGGCAAAGAAGAAGGGAGCGGTCACGATCCATGTCGATCCGCGCTATACACGCACAAGCGCCGCCTGTGATCATCATGTTCACATCCGCCCGGGGACCGACATCGCGTTTTTGTCGGGAATCATCCGATATATCCTCAAAAATGAACTCTGGTTTAAAGAGTATGTGCTTGCCTTTACCAATGCTTCGACCATCATCAACCCGAAATTCCGATTTGATGATGTGACCGGTTTGTTTAACGGTTGGGATCCGGAAAAAAGGTCCTATAGTGAAGAAGTCGATTCCTGGGATTACGTCTATGAAACAGGTCCCGACGGTAAACGGGGCGAACCTAAACGCGATCCGACACTGCAGGATCCGCACTGCGTGATGCAGCTGCTTCGTCGGCAGGTAGAAAAATACACTCCGGAAATGGTTGGAGAGATCTGCGGCTGCCGTGCATGTGATGTGGTCAAAGTCGCAGAGTTCATGGCAAGGAATTCCGGTCGGGATAAAACAACTGCTTTTTGTTATGCGACCGGATTTACTCAGCATTCGAGCGGAACGCAGATTATCAGAACCTGTGCGATCCTTCAGCTGCTGCTGGGCAATATAGGCCGTCCGGGCGGCGGAATCTTGGCCTTGAGAGGACACTCTAACGTTCAGGGCGCAACCGATATTCCAACGCTGTTCGGAGATCTGCCCAACTACATTCCGCTTCCTGAGATCGCTCCGCAAAACGCGACGCTGAAAGACTACTTGGAAAACGGACATGGTTTTTCCGGTGCGCGCGATAAGCAGGACGGCATGTGGAAACTTGAAACAGAGCGCGGATCCTGGAAGGCGCTTCCGAAGTACATGATCAGCCTTCTGAAGGCTTGGTACGGAGATGCGGCAACGTCAGATAACGAGTACGGTTATCAGTGGCTTCCGAAACTCGGCGGGAATCAGTCCCTGACAGTGACGATGGAAAGAGCTCTGAAGGGAGAAGTGGAAGGTCTGCTGGTATTCGGACAGAACCTTGCCGTAACAAATCCGAACGCAGGATGGAGCAGAGACGCGCTGCGAAGCTTAAAGTGGCTGGTTGTCTGCGATATGTTCGAAAACGAAACAGCTTCAGTGTGGTATGCGGATCCGACAGGCCCTGCGCCTAAAGACTGTCAGACGGAGGTGTTTTATCTTCCGACTTCTTCTCTGATGGAAAAGGACGGATCAGCCAATAATACTGAGCGGCTGATGCAGTGGCACGATCGAATCCGCGTCTCTCCGGGTGACTGCCGATCGGATGCCTGGTGGACTTACCAGCTGGGCAAGCGCCTAAAAGCGATGGCTGAATCTGAAGGACTGCCCAGAGATGAAGGTCTGCGCGCACTGACTTGGATGTACGATGACGCTCCCGGAGCGGTGAACGCTCAGGGGCTGCCCCGTATTGAAGGAGACTGCGATATAGATGCAGTTGCGCTGGAAATGAACGGGGTCGACCTTAAAACCGGGAAACCGATTCAGGGTTCAGGAGAACTGCGCGATGACGGATCCACTCTTTGCGGATGCAGGCTTCTCTCCGGCTTTATTAATGAAGACGGTGAGAATCTGATGAAGCGTCGGGAGGCAGGAACTCCGGATCATGAAATTGATCTCTACTACCGCTATGCATGGCCGCTGAATTCCAGAGTGCTTTATAACCGATGCTCATCTGACTTGAACGGCAAACCTTGGTCTGAGCGTAAAAAGCTGGTTTGGTGGGATGAAGCTTCACAGAGCTGGGTCGGTTTTGATCATCCTCAGTTTGATGCCTCTGCCGCGCCCTCGGAGCAGGCGAACGCTTTTGGCGTGCATACGGACGGACGTGCATGGCTGTTTGTGCCTTACGGCATTAAAGAGGGCCCGTTTCCCGTTTACTACGAAACGAGTGAATCTCCGTATAAGAATCTGCTTTGGTCGACAGACCGTGTTCCGGATGTCCGAATCATCGAAGATAAATTGAATCCGATGGTCAGCCCGGGCGATCCGAATTATCCGACTGTCATGACAACGTATCACATGACAGAACATTGGCTAAGCGGAGCGATGACGCGTCATACCCCGTGGCTCGTGGCGCTTCAGCCCGCTAGTTTCATTGAAATCGCGCCGGAAGTTGCTGAGTCAATCGGTGTGACGACCGGCGGATACGTTTCCGTTAAGAGTCCTCGCACGGAAATTCAGGTTAGAGCCTTGGTGACGCCGCGTCTGAGAATCGGACGAATTAACGGCAAGCCCGCAAGTATTGCGGGACGCTTCGTATGTTCCGGTTATAAAGGCGTGATGTGCGATCCGATAACAAATGACTTAAGTCCTGCGGATATGGCTCCTGACGGACTGATTCCAAGCTCTAAGGGTTTTGTTGTGAAGATCGATAAACCGGAAATGAGCAAGATCCGAAAGGCTGTACCGGAGCCTGTCGAGTATCCGGAGTCCATGACAAAACCGGTCCCGGACACCCCGTGGGCCGCTCAGCCTGAAGGGAGGAACTAATCATGAAGATTGACGGCAAAAACATTTTTGACGTAGTGAAAAAAGGTTATCCTGAAGGCGAGCCGAAGAAAAACCACAAGGTTGATCCGTGTTATGCGCTTTTTGATCGGGAAGACCCTCTGCCGCGTCTTCAGGAACTCGCATTCTTTACCGATACTTCAATCTGTACCGGTTGCAAATCCTGCGAGGTTGCCTGCAAACAGTGGAACCAGCTGAAAAATGACCCGATTCATTGGTCCGGTCAGAGTTATGACAACACCGGAGATTTGTCCGCAAACAATTGGCGTCATGTTAAGTTTATCGAACGCTTTTCTGAGCACAATGAGGT
This sequence comes from Parasutterella muris, assembly GCF_943193095.1. Taxonomy (NCBI): domain Bacteria; kingdom Pseudomonadati; phylum Pseudomonadota; class Betaproteobacteria; order Burkholderiales; family Sutterellaceae; genus Parasutterella; species Parasutterella muris. The sequence goes on from NZ_CALPCV010000022.1 coordinate 8,335, forward strand.
GGATCGTCCTGCGCCAAAGACGATAGACGCGCTTTTGAACGAACCAAAAGAAGGTCATTGGCTCTTTATGAGCGACCAATGCAAACATTGCCGTACGTCCCCGTGTCATGAAGCTTGTCCGACCGGAGCGATCGTTCGAAATGAATTTGGCGGAATTTACTATCAGACGGATATCTGTATGGGCTGCGGCATGTGCGTTGCGGCCTGCCCCTTCGGAGTTCCGGAAATCAGCAGTGAGAGCGGGCACTCTATGAAGTGCGCCGAATGTTATGACAGACTGCGTGACGGTTTGGATCCGGCCTGTAAAGAGGCTTGCCCGACCGGGGCAATTGACTTTGGACCGAGAGAATACATGGCGACTCTTGCGGAAGAACGCCTGAATTATCTCGTTAAGCATGGTCATCCGGAGGCGCGTTTGTACGGAAAGGATCAATTCCCGCAGTATGACAGTCTGAACTCTTTCTATTTACTGATGGATAAGCCGGAGGTGTATGGTCTCCCGGAGTCTCCTCAGACGCCGAGCCATTACATGGCAGGTGATTATTTAAGGGGCATCGCGACGCTTGTGCTTTGTCTTGCGGCTGTCGCGGCAAGTTTGATCTAAGGAGGCCGCAATGAATACAAATTTAAAACCTTGGGCTAGCAACTATCCGTCTCCGTATGAGGGGCATGACCTGACGCATCGTCCGGACTGGGAAAATATTATTGTTTGGGACGCGTTCTTTAATAATCTCACGGCAGGTTTTATGGTGTTTACCACTGTGGCTTGGTTTCTTGGGGGTCACGTGTTCTCAAACCTTTTGCCTTTTGCGCTGACTCTGGCGCTCATTATTGTGCTGATTGACTTGGCGCTGCTGGTATTTGATTTAGGCGATCCGCCGAGATTTATTCACGCAATGCGTGTTCTGCACTTCAAATCGCCGCTTTCTGTCGGAGTATGGGGGCTTGCATGCTACTCAAGCTGCTTGGGCGCCGCTGTGGCGATTTACTGGCTGACCTATCTCTTTGGAAGCGGAGGTCCGGTGATACATATCTATGCCGGCGTTTTGATGAGGCTTTTCACTGTACTCGCTTTTATCGGAGCATTGGTGGTTATCTGCTATAAGGGCGTTGCGTTCAGCTGCACATCTCAGCCCGGAGTGAAGGACGCACGGTGGCTGACAAGTTTTATGGTATCCGACGCGCTTCTGATGGGATGCGGTTTGTATGCGGTGATGGCCTTTGCTTTAGGATCTTGGACTGTTTGGGCGCAGCTGCTTGTTCCCATGCTGATTCTTCTTTGCGCCAGATGCGTCGCGTTCGCACTGATGTATTTGGAGACTCGGGAGCGCGCAAAGCTTGTTTACCACTCTGAGACCGGTCTTTTGCTCGTGATGGTTTACCTCATTGGCGGACTTGGAGCCGCGGCCTTGGCATTTTTTGGACCTTCCTGCATGGCGATTTCCGGCGTTTTGGTACTTTTGACCGGAATTTTTGAAAGATACTGGCTGATCGGTCTGACTAAGAAATTTTAATTGTGAAAAGAAAAGCCCGCAGATTTAGATTTCTGCGGGCTTAACGGCTTTATTTAGGAGAAAAGATTATTTCTTTTCTTCTTTCTTTTCTTTGTCGTCAAGTTTGACAGCGACATAGATGCGGGAGCCTTCTCTGGCAACCTGCAGTGCGAGTGTGTCTTTCGCGTTTTCTACTGCCTTCTTAAACTGATCGAAGGAGCGGATTTTCTTTCCGCCAACGCTCAGGAGAACGTCGCCTTCTTTAATTCCGGCTTTTGCCGCTGCGCCTTCAGAGGAAACAACAAACAGGCCGTCGCCGAATTTCTTCTTCTCTTCGTCGCTGAGCGGACGAACGGAAACACCGAGGCGTCCTTTAGATTTTGCCTGCTGAGCTTCTGTCGGAACATCGGAGTCACTGGCAGAATCAAGTTTTACCTTCAGTGTCACTTCTTTACCGTCACGAAGCACTTTAACGGTGTGCTCGGTGCTCGGTTTTGCAGATGCGACAGAGCGGGACAGATCGGAAGCCTTCTCGATTTCCTTGTCATCGAAGAAAAGGATGATGTCGCCTTCTTCAATCTTGGCCTTATTAGCAGCGCTGTCCTTTGTGACTTCAGCTACAAGCGCGCCTTTTGCCTTCTCAAGACCGAAGCTCTTGGCAAGTTCCGGAGTCAGAGTCTGAATGACGACTCCGAGCTTGCCGCGATGAACCTTGCCGTCTTTAATCAGATCGTCCTTGATCTGGAGCGCCAGGTCGATCGGAATTGCGAAAGAAAGTCCCATGAAGCCGCCGGAAGTGGAGAAGATCTGGGAGTTGATACCGATCACTTCACCTTTCATATTGAAAAGCGGACCGCCAGAGTTGCCGGGGTTGACGGCCGCATCCGTCTGAATGAACGGAACAAACTGATCGCTCGGCAGGTTGCGGCTTTTTGCGGAAACGATACCACTGGTGACAGTGTTTTCAAGGCCGAACGGAGCGCCGATGGCTGCAACCCACTCACCGACCTTAACCTTTTCAGAGCTGCCGAGTTTGGCGGCAGGAAGATCTTTGGCATCAATCTTGACGACAGCGATGTCGGTTTTTTCGTCAGAGCCGAGAACCTTGCCCTTGAATTCGCGGTTATCTGTCAGGTGTACCGTGATTTCGTCTGCACCGTCAATGACGTGATGGTTCGTCAGGATGATTCCGTCCGGGCTGATGATGAAGCCGGAGCCCTGGCCTTTGCGAGCCGGCATGTCAGGCATGGAATCGTGGGGGCCGCGGAAATCAAAATCCGGACCGAACGGGAAGCCGAAGCGGCGAAGCAGGTCAAGCTGGTCTTTGGGAATACCGCGGAAACGGTCCGAGCCGCCGCGGGAGGGCATAGATTTGGGTTTTTTGGAGACTTCGATGCTGACAACTGTCTTACCGTTTTCTTCAACAAGCTTTGTGAAGTCCGGCAGCTGAGACTGGATCTGCTGAGCAGCCGCAGGTGCGACAGGGCTGAGCGCGGAGTCGTTCTGAAGCAGTGCGCCGGCAGTAAAAGCCAGTGTTACGGCAGCAGCGGCAGCCGTCTTTTTTAATGAAAGTCGGATCATTGAATTAGTCCTTGGTTGATGATAATTAATTGAATGCAATCATTATTGGCCGGGATTAATATTTACTTAAATAAATTTAAGCGTTAATGAAAACCGTAAGAAATCTTTGCGATATTGACGGGAATTTATCTTTGTATACAAACTGAAACCTTGAGAAATAATTTAGTTCCTTCGGGATTTTTAAGAAGGCCGTCTTGATATTTTTCCCGATCAATACTGCCGAGTATCTTCGGAATTTTCTGATCTGCTGAATCTTTTATCGCATTAGTGAAGCGTAAGATCAAGGGATATTAAACAGATAAATCCTCATCCCAAATGGACACGACGCTTCTTGCTCAGTTTGCACTTCAGCTTGAGAAGAGTTCGCCTCTTTTCCTGATGATTTTTCTCGGTTATGCCTTGTCTCGCTGGTTCGGCTTTAATAAGACAGCGAGCAATGTCTTAGCTAAATTTGCGTTCAACATTGCTCTTCCGGCAATGCTCTTTCGACTTCTATCCAATATTTTTGTGCAGGAAGGGCATGCGGATTTACGGTTATTGATTGCATACTTTGGTGCTTGTTTTATTCTGTTTTTTGTCGGCCGTTTTATTGCTCGGAAGGTTCTGGGGATGTCAGCGGTCGGTTCAGCGATTTTCGGAACCGGGTGCGTGTTTTCCAATAACGGGCTTCTCGGTCTTCCTCTGGCGATTGCCATGCTTGGCGAGCAGGTCACTCCGTCCATTTCAGCTGTTCTCTCCATGAACGCTATGATACTTTGGACATTGGTTTCGATTACGGTCGGGTTCGCGCTTCAAACCGGACATCTGACGTGGAGAAGTTTTTTCAGAACGGTTCTTTCCGTTTTTAAAAATCCGCTGATTATTTCTATTTTCTTGGGCGTTCTCTGGAGTCTTACCGGTTTGAAGATTCCGTATGTCGTTGACGAGCCGATTCGGCTGATCGGCAATTCGGCAACCGCGATGAGTTTGATTGTGGTGGGAATGGGCTTAGCCGAATACGGTTTAGGCCCGGGTATAAAGAAGAGCTTTGTATTGAGCGGAATTAAGCTTTTTCTTCATCCGCTGCTGATTTATACGCTAGCCGTTCTGATCGGGTTAGGGCCTGTAGAAACCACTTCAGTGGTGTTTTTAGGATGTCTTCCGATCGGCGTCAATGTGTACCTGATGTGCAGGCAGTTCCAAGCCGCAGAAGATGTTATTGCCAATGCCATGATTATCACGACCGTGGTGTCTTCTTTCACGGTGCCTTTAGCGGTAACGCTGCTGAGACACACAGGGATTTTCTAAAACTATTACAATCTGATACAAACGATAATTTATCCTAAATGACATATTGTCTCAAATAAGATAGAATTCAATTAACGAATTTTGATTCGAAGCAAGTGAGGTTTAGATGAGGAATACGATTCAAAGACAGCTTGTACTGGACGCGGTTCTGGAGTTAAAGGACCATCCGACGGCCGATGAGGTTTATCAGCATATTGCGAGTACTAACCCTTCTGTCAGCCGAGCGACGGTCTATCGCAATCTGAAGCAGCTTTCGGAGAGCGGAGAGATAAAGCTTCGGCGTATAAGCGGTTCTGCAGAGCGGTATGACCACATTCAGACCAATCACTACCATGCCCGGTGCATTAAGTGTGGCGCAATCTGTGATTTGGAGCTTCCTTATTTGGATCACTTGGAAGAATCGGTTCGTGACAACTCCGGTTTTAAGCTGTTTGGTCATGATCTGACGTTTTACGGCCTCTGCAAAGAGTGTGCCGCGAAAGCTGAAGAAAAAACCGAAGGCAAAAAACAATAACATCAATTCTTTTTTTTTGGGATTAAAAATGAGAAGTATCACCAGTTTTGACATTCAGTATGCTCACCGTTTCTATCGCTTCCAGGGAGAGGCGCAGTATCTGCACGGCCATACCGGTGTATTGACAATAGAAGTCGAGGATTCTGTTGAACCGGGTGTCAACATGGTTTTCCCCTGTAATGAGATTCAGAAAACTGCTTGGGCGGTTCTGAAGAACTTTGACCACGCTTTGATCCTGAGAGAGGATGATCCGCTTCTTCCAGCGATTCTCAATGTTTATGAAGAGCAGGGCATTCGCAACGGCGCTCCGACCAACACAATGAAAGGTGAAGCGATCAAGACTGATTTGATCACCTGCTATCCGGAATGCCGACTGGTGGTGACCAAAGAGACCATGACCGTTGAAGGCATGATTAAGATTGTTTACGACCTTCTCAAAGACAAGCTCAACATTGCCAAGATCACATTTACAAGCGGTGTTAATGCGGCGACACAGGAGTTTGCAACACACGGCTCTAAAGACCGCTGCCCGCTCTGCGGTATCATGCTTGACGAGCATGGCGCCTGCCCCAAGTGCGGATATCACAAGTAAGTTACTAGGGTAACAATAAGAAGAAGTCGGAAAACGAGACGCGTTTTCCGACAAACATTTCCCGGCGAATAGTGAGAAGCTAAACGCCGGGTAATTTTTATGGACTTACAGCTCCGAGCGGTTAAGGTCGCTTATCTCATTTTTCTGAAGTGAGTTGAATAGCGTCAGCGCATAGACCACTCCGCTTACCAATAAAACCATTCCGACGAAAAGCGTGAGACTTGGTAATTCGCTTGCATAAACGCATCCCCACACTACGGAGAAGATCGTTTCAAAGACAAGCATGGGCCCAGCGATTGCGGTTGGGACTTTTTGGCACATAGCGTTCCAAAGTGCGGTGGCACCAAAGGAGCATACGATGCCGGCAAACAAGGACCATCCGATGAAATCAATCGGTTTAGGCCCTAAAAAACCTTCTAGATCTCCCGAGGCGCACCATAAAATTATGTAGGCTAAGATACCAAAAGGCAGGAGAAGAAAACACTGCATACTAGCAAAGAAGACCGGGCTGATCTGCGCGTGATCCAACAGCCAGTCGGCATTGCGAATGGGATACCATGTCCACATCGCTGTTGAGGCGCTGGCGAAAATTATTCCGATAAAAAAATTCGGATGCTCCTCGAAATTTGATATCGTTTGTATAAGTCCGTCAAAGTTTGAGAGGAATAGTCCGGCCAGCATCATGGCCAGCGGGATCGTTAGTCTTCTTACCGGAAGAAAGAGTTTGCCTTTTTTACGATCCCTTTCATTTGCAATCAAAGCGACAAGGACAGGGATAAGGCCAAAGAAAGTTGCGGCAAGTGCAACACCCGAGTAAAGAACTGCAGTGAACAAACACCATGGCTGAATAAGATTACCTACTAAACTTAGCCAAAAGGCGCACTTCCAATCTGATCGAGTGACTTTAGCGAGATACTGCCGCTGCAGATATAAGCCGACGACTGCAGTGAGTCCCATAGCAATGGCCCTTGCGATAGATATGTATGTAGTTGGATACTGAGGAAGCAAAAGCGGTAGTAGATAGGTAAAGCCCCACAGCACACAGGCGCTTAGTCCAAGACTGACCCCAAAAAGCATATTTTTCTCCTTTCGAAGGAGAAATTAGCGAAAAGGTCTGAAGCAATGAAGCGATATATAAGACATTGATCGACCTTCATAAAATGGCCTTATTTTTATGTACTCAGCTTTGTTCCTCAAATAAATTTGAGGAAGTGATAATGTGAGGAATTTTTTGTCTATTTTTCCCTGTTAGGTTGAGATCATGGCTAAAGAGACTAATCTAGATATTCCCTCTCTCAGAATTTTTCTTGAGACTGCAAAGGACTGCAATATGACTCGCGCTGCTGACACTCTCGGAATCAGTCAGCCTGCGGTTTCTGCGGCAATAAAGAAAATTGAGAATAAGTTAGGCTCTGCTCTTTTCGATCGAGATAGACGTCCGATGCAGCTCACCACTGCTGGAAGGCTTCTTTGGAATAGAGCGTTTTTGATTTTGGAACAGTTAGATGATCTAGCTCGGTCAGTCCAAAATTCTATCGAAGGGAAAAAGCCTGATGTTAGGCTTGGTTTCTCTGATTGTATGGGAGCTTGTGTTAGTCCTTTGCTAATGAATGACCTTCTTGAGATCACGGAAAATTTATCCGGTAAGTGCGGATCAACGCCTTTTGTTTCCAGCCTGTTGAGACAAAAAAATATAGATATAGCTCTTTCTTCTGATCCTATGGAGGACTTGGATGAGACGCATGCCATTCATTTTTTAACAGAAAGGTTTCTATTTATTCTTCCCAAGCCTCTGGCGGAACGCAGGAAGATTTTGTGTACTCAAGATCTTATTTCTGCAGTCGGTAACTTACCTTATCTGAGATTTGGAAAAGAGACGTTTGATTTCGTTCAGTCTGAACGGATTTATCGATCCTTGCATTTCATGGACACGAGAAGGATTGAGGTTGATACAAATTTTGCGATGATTAATCTGATTGCATTAGGAAAAGGTTGGTCGATTCTGCCGCCGCTTAGTATGTGGATGGCGAGGGAATATATTGACAAGGTTGAATTTATTAGACTTACTAATGAGGCGACGCGCAGGTATTACGTTCTTTATAATGATCCCGTCTTCGAGATAATTTCCAGAAAGATTTATCGATTTATTTGCCAGATTTTTAAGAAAGAAATTCTTCCTGAGATGGAGAAAGTGTGTCCGGCGCTTCTTGAACATATTCAACTTCACGAGGGCACAATTTAACGAAAAAACAGAGCCTGGTATAAACCAGGCTCAAGTAGTTATCTCAGAATGCTATGCAACGAGTGAAACGAGGCCGAATGCTGAGATAACAGCGATGACAACCATCAAAATTCCGGGAAGCTGGAATGAATGATTAATCACGTATTTTCCGATGTAAGTGGTTCCGGATCTATCCATACCAACAGCGGCAAGCGCAGGACCAGAGGTCGGAAGGATAAACAGGCAGTTAACAGCCGGGAACATTGCGATGAGGTACCAGGGGTTAATTCCGAGAGCAAAGCCAAGAGGCATGATTGCTCTGGTTGTAGCTCCCTGACTGGCCAGCAATGCAGACATACCGGCAAGGATGAAGGAAAAGAGCCAGGGGGCTGCTTGAGCGAGCTGGCCGGCAACAGACATAAAGACGTCCTTGTTAGCAGCAATGAAGGAGTCTGCCATCCAGGCGACGCCAAACACGCAGCCCAGAGATACGATACCGGCTTCAAGAACAGGGCTCTTAACGATCTTTTTAACGTCAGGCTTGCACAAAAGCATCATGATGGCGCCAGCGGCGAGCATAACTGATTCAATGACAAGTGACATCCCGACAGCTTTGCTCTGTCCTGGAAGAACTCGCAATTCTGGGAAGAAACCAGCTAGAACGATGACGATGATAGCGCCAAGGAAGATAAAGACAGAGTAAGTTGCCTGAGGCGGCAGCTTGTGATTGGAGATCGGTTCAGGAGGTAATACGAGACCAGCCTTGAGGCGGGCCTGGTAGGCAGGATCGTTCTTCAGGTCTTTTCCGAAAAGCATGCAGATAGCAGAACCAACAACAACGCCGATCAAGCAGGCAGGGAAAGTGATCATAAGAATAGAGCCTAAGCCGATTTCACCGTGGCCATTCTGTGCAAAGAGGCCAATCATGGCTGCCATGGCCGCAGCAATTGGGCTTGCGGTAATACCGACCTGACCAGCAACGGCTGCGCCTGCCATCGCCTTCTCAGGGCGGACCCCCGCGTTATAGGAGACTTCGTAGATAACCGGAAGAATGGCGTAAACGGCATTTCCCGTACCAGCAAAGAACGTTATCAATTCAACAAGGGCGAGTTTCCAGTGCGCCCGCATTTCCCGTACCAGCAAAGAACGTTAAGAAAAAGCTGACAACCGGAGCAATAATTCCAACCATTTTTGGTTTAGCCCGAATGACACGAGCAGCGATGCGGACCAAAATTTCAAGTCCGCCAACGGCTTCCATACAGGAAGCACACATGCAAACTGCTAAGATGATCAGCATAACGTCGATTGGAGGAGCTGTTGGGAAAACTCCGAAACCGACGGCGAGAACGATCAGGCCAAGTCCGCCCCAGAAGCCAAGCGCGAGACTGCCGTGTCGTACACCCATGAAAATCGCGGCAAACACGATCAGTAGTTCAATTAAAGTAATCATAGTAAGTTCGAAGTCGTCTTGGGTCCGGCTTCATCCTCCGTAGTTTGATTTGAGTGAGGGTTAAGGTCCGGTAAATTCGTTGAATAAAACGGAAGTACCGTACCTTTTAATCCTCGGTTTTTTAGGTTTAGACGGCATTAGGAATAAAAGAAAATAAGTCGTCCCTATAAAAATGCCTTATGTCTGTTTAAGCTGCCTTTTATGCATTGAAGGTTTAGACAGCACACTCAAGATATAGTGAGGGTCGCGAGGATTCAATCAACGTAACGGCATGTTTACGATAAGTTAAGAATATCTAATCTTCTAGCGTGAAGTGACAGAAAACAGTCTTTCTGCCACGGTTTTGAGTTTGTTTTCTAAACTCGATTTACAGATGGCTGTAATTTCAGAGAGTTCCTCACTAAAGCTGTCCTGTTTTGCGATGAGAAAGAGCCGACGGTCAAAGCCTGGAGGAGGGAGCCTCTTTACACGAATACTTCTAAGTGGGTGATGTGCTGCGAAAAGTGTGGAAGACCGCGTGATTGCCCAGCCATATCCTGCCTCAATCAGTCCTATCATTGCTTCGTCTGAATCAATTTCGCAGTGATTATCAAAAGAGAGTTTCATTCGGGAAAGAAAACTGCGGTTAAGCTTGCCTGCAGCACTAGTTTCTGAAGAAAAAATCAGAGGGATTTGTAATTTTTTTAACTCTTCCCACGTCCAATTGTCTTGATCCGGGACAGAGTTAGGGAAGACAAGAATAGAGGGTTCACGATATACCTCAATTCGACTGATGTTTTCGCAATCCGAGAAATCTGACGCAACTAAGGCGATGTCGAGTTCACCGTTTAAAAGCTGTTCAAGCAGGATCAGTGAGTTTCCCGTAGTCTGAGAGAACTTTGTTAGTTTTGGGCCCATTTTAATCACAATGTCGGGGATGACAAAGCGACAGGCGCTCTCAACGCATCCAAAGCGCAGTGCGATTGCGATGCGTCGGTTATGATAAATCTTATTCAGTGCACCGTTGATTCGTTTTGAAGCACTTAGGAGTTCATCTCTCAGAGCAAGACCTTCAGGAGTTAGCGAAACAGGCCTCTTTTCTCTATTAATTAATTCAAATCCTAAATGCTTCTCCATCTTTTGGATCGACTTTGTTATTGTCGACTGTGAAGAGCCGAAGTACGCAGCAGTTCTTGTATAGCTTCGAAAGTGTGCAAGCGCAAGGAAAATATTCCAGTTCACTTCTGATGCGTAAAAGCTGTCAGTAAAAGAAGGATTACCTTTGGCCATAGAGACGTTGTCGGGAAAGTAAGATTTTCTCTTATCTTAAGCGACAGAGGGCTCTTTTTGTTCTGTTTTGTCAAAGAGAAGAAGGATGATGGCACAAAGGATTAGCATGACCCCGACTAGATTAGAGATGCTTAATTGCTCTTTTAGAAGGAAGATTCCCCAGCAGACTGCTCCGAGTGGTTCAGCCAGACAAAGAGTTGAGGCAGTATTTGAGCTTATAAGCCTTGCGCCTGCTGTTAGAAAAGCAAATGCCACTCCTCCGGTGAATACGCCAAGGCCGAGACAAACACCGAAACCTCTCCATGAACTGATAACCCATTCAGTCGGGTAAAGGAAAAGAACCGGACTTAAAGCGATTGCGATGATGGATAGGATCAGCATAACGCAAAAATCGGAGTCTATATTGAAATTTATCCGGCTGGAGTAGGTGATATAAGCGGCGTAAGTCAGACCGTCCAAGAGAAGAATTCCGATAAAGGTTAATCGGGACGAATCCAGATTAAAACCATTGATAAGTACTACTCCAGTGATTGCAGCCGTAGTTGCGGCAGCCCAAATAAACGACGGAGTGATCCGGAAGAAAATCCAGGCAAAAAGAGCCGCAAATATCGGAGCTGAACCAATCGAGATGACTGCTCCAGCAGCTACGCCGAGAAATTTCATGCCGCTAAAGAAGCAGAGTTGTCCAATAAGCAAAAAGAACGCGCAGATGAAAAGCGGCCTCCATGGGATACGAACTCCCCAGGCAGGGAGTTTGCCAAAGCAAAGACACCAAAGGAAAAGGAAAGCCGCTCCAATGATCATTCGCATTTCCGTGATAACAAATGGGGTCGCTTCTTCGGGAGCAAGGGCTTGCAGTGTCCCGCTGACGCTGAAGCAGACAGCGCTGATGAGAACAAGAAGGATCCCTTTTAGATACTGAGTCTGAGCGCTCATGAGATAACTCTATTTTTGGTGTTTGGGACGACTCCTACAAGGCACTTGTCTGTGAAACTTCTGATAGTTCTTCTCAGAAGGCGACTGCTTTCAATAAAATTCCGAAGTATGATGCCGCTGCTCGCAGCGCTTTCAAGCCAGCCTGACTTGATCGCCATAGACATTGATGCGTGATTTGCATCGACTTGGTCTGAGGTTGAATAAACCATTTCTGCCATAACAGGATTAAGTTTACCCGGCATAATGGAAGAACCTGGCGCTACTGCAGGGAGAATGATCTCTTTAAATCCTCCTCTTGGACCGGTGGCTCTCAATCTTAGGTCGCTTGCGAGCCGCCACAATTGAGTGGAAAGAGACTGCATCGAAGCATGCACACAAAGAAGTGTGCAGGAATCATTAAGGTAATCACATTGATACGGGTCACAGTTCGCTCCATAGCTCTTGCTCGCCTGGCGGATCATTTGCATTGATTGACGAACGCCTGCAGCGTAAATATCAAATGTTTTACTCAGAGGTGCAGTTTTTCCCGCCTCCATAAGATGTGACCGAATCGGGCCGTCAATTTTCTCAAAGCGTTTAGAGAGCATATTTAGCGTATCAGACATATGTTTCGTCTCTTCGAGAAGAAGATTCTGCAGATCATCTACGCATAGTGCTCGCGCCTGCAAATCGATTTGAATGCTGAACTGGCGGATATATGCAGCTATTATTTTGAAAGTTTGTTCATGGGAACACTGAGCGCCAAAGGAGATGAAAATGTGCTCCAACAGTATCCGAGGGCTTTCCTCTCCGAGATTCCCAAACACATCTTCTGTGAGAGAAAGGAGTATCGCTTTTTCATTGGCCTTGGCATGTTCAAAAAGCTCGAGCTGCTGCTGTAGGAAAACAGGGTCAGTTGAAATGCTAGAGATCGAGGTCTCCAAGCATCTGAGCAGACGATGAAAGTACTCCGGATAATCTAACAGTTTTCTGGGTCCGATGTTCAATGAACTTTGGGTTGGAAGTTCCATTTTCTTTTCCCTTTTTACTTGATTTTTCTGAAATTGCCGTATTTTTGGAACATTGCTGTGAGTTCATGCCTATTAGTGAGCTTAAGCGGGTCAAAGAGTTCATCGGCAACTTCCGATGAAATTAATCCTTCTTTCAATGCCGCTTCTTTGCAGGAAATGCCTTCTTCCCAAGCTTTGTGAGCAATTTTGGTTCCGATCTCGTAACCAAAAAGTGCACTTACCATTGTTGCTAATGAAGTTGACATTTCAGCATTTTCTTTTGCATGTGATTCGTTAATCTTCAAAGTATCAATACAGTGGACGGAGAATAGGGCAAAAGCATTTTTCATTGACTCAAGAAGTTCCATCGCATTGACAAAACTTGCGCTGTCGTTGATTGCTTCATCTCCGTCGTTTTCATTAACGGTCAGTGTTGCAACTTGATCAAATGCGACGCTTCTTTGCATGAGTTCGATCATCAGTTCGGGAATAAAAGACGGCCGTCGACCTTCGTAGGGTTGAAGGAAGATTTCGTTAAATCCATGATCCGGACCAGAAGCGTAGACGCAGAGATCTTTAGCGATTCTGGCGGCAGCGCAGCATAAAGCTTTAAGCAGACCGGCAAGTACCATGGTCTCATCGCAATTTTGCATACTGTCAAAAACAGCGCTGTCTTCAATTACTTCTTTGTCCCACACAGGCCAATAAACTTGCCAGCCGAGAACAGAGGAAAGCTCCTTCATGACTGCCTCTCCATATCCGGGCATCTGGCCCATGCCGGTTCCGAGGACCGTTGCTCCGAGCGGTACAGAGCGGCAGCCTTCTCTAAAATCCTGAAGCCGAACACGAAGGCGCCAAATCATGTGCTGCCATCCCCCAAACACTTGACCGAAAGTGTTTGGGACGGCATCCTGAAGGCAGGTTCTTCCCAAGCGAACAGCATCTTTAAACTCTAGAGCTCGCCGTCCAAGGCTGTTTTCTAAAAGTTCTACGCTGTCGAGGACATCTCCGATCATTCGATAAAATACAATCGACTGCACAGTTGGATATACATCGTTTGAGGACTGACACATATTGACGTGGGTGTTGGGGTGAACAGTATCGTATCCCTTGTGGCCAGTTAGCAGCTCGTTGGCTCGGTTTGCAAGAACCTCATTGGCATTCATATTTGCACCGGTTCCGTGAGAACGCCATATGTTGATTGGGAATTGGTCAGCAAAATTTCCCCGGCGCATTTCTTCGCAAGCGTGGATAATTGCTTCTGCTTTTTCCTGAGAAAGAGCTCCAATTCGGTAGTTTGCCGCCGCGCAGGCCATTTTTATTTCGGCCAAGGCAGTCTGAATTTGTCGAAGTTCTCGGAAAGTGTGATCCGTGACGTTATGGTTTTCAGCACAGCGCAAGCTTTGAATTCCATAGTAAGCGTCATCAGGGAGATTCATTTCACCTAGCGCATCTTTTTCTATTCTCATTGTTCTCTCTTGGAATTTATTGATTTGTTGATCACTATATACTTCAAGAGAAAAATAATAATGAATAAAAAGAATAATAATAATTCTAAATTAGAATTATTATTAAAGAGAAATCTCCGATAATCGGGAATATGGAGGATTTATCCCCTGCTAAAACAATATTCTCGGGAGGTTTTATGGGCTTTCTTTCAGACGTTGTTGAAGCAATGTTCTTCAGAACGGATTCAATGCAGTACTGGCACGCTTCTCTGTATGGGTTGAGTGCTGTTCGCGGCGAAATCAGGAACACGGAGAGACTGAAGGAGCACGAAGCCATAGCCTATGAAGTTCTGCTTCCGAAGGGGTTAAGCAATTTTTCTGATGAAAGTCCTTTCGTATTTTTCTTCCATTCTGCTCAATTCAACATGAGCTACAACATGCAGCAAGTGGCTTTTCTTGCCAAAGGCGGCCTCCCGGTCGTGATGTTTGACTATCGAGGAAGCGGCCGCAGCCAAGGTTTGCTGAGCCTGGAAGGGATGCTTCTGGATGCGGAATTAGTTTGGGAGAAGGTTTGCGGATGTTCTGTAAGAAAGAAAAAGGCCATACTTCTTGGTCAAGGAGTAGGCGCTGATGCATTGCTTCGCTTTTATAGCCGTCATGAACGAGACGTGGCAGCCGTAGTTTTAGAGTCGGTTTATGCGACGCAGCGCGGCTGGATTCGGGATCGTTATGGTCCGGTTATCGGAGATATCTGCGCGCGACTCTTGATAGCTACGGATATACAGCCAATTGATATTATTTCCCAGGTTACCTGCCCGTTGATCGTTCTTCGTCCGGGGAAAGATGAGTTCATTCGGGATGGAGAAAAGCGCAGATTTGACAAGGCTCTGCCTAAAGGAGCTGAAATATGGTGCGTGAAGGGAAGCCGCTACCTAGGCATTTTTTCTGACAACGCTTCCCCTTATAGAGTAAAGCTATTTTCTTGGTTCAATCAGCATAAGTTGACGAGATGAAACAAAAGGATACCCATAAATTATCGCAGGATTCTCTTTTTTCTCGAGCTCTTAGCGTGTTTTTAGTTGCGATCGAGACACGAAAGTTTTCGGAGACGGCAAAAAGGCTCGACGTCACTCAGTCATCGGTTTCTCAGACAATAGCTCTGTTGGAGTCGCGGTTGGGATTTTCCTTATTTGAAAGGGATACACGGCCGCTTCAGCCTACATCGGATGCGTTGGAACTGTATTCTTCCATAAAGCAAAGCGATGAAGATATTCGCCAAATGCTTCAGAGAATTCGGATGCGCAATTGGGTCAAACCAGCGATTCGTTTGGGAATGATTGAATCAGTCGGCAGTCTTGTCGCCCCTGAGGTCTGTCAGGAACTAAAGGACAAATTAGGAGTGGTTTCTCTGCTATCGGGACCAAGCGGCAGCCTCTTCAAATCTGTTTTGAATGGAGATGTGGATGTTGGAGTAATTGCCGGGGAAGAAAGCAACAAAGATGTAAAAAAGATTTTTCTTTATGAGGACCCTTGGTTCTTGATATTTCCCAAAGAATTCGAGGTTCCAGAGGACTTAAGCTGGCAGTCGATGTCAGTAATGGGGCTTCCTCTTATCTATCATTCCGCAGACACAGCTGATGGATCGATGATGCAGGATTTTATGCTGCAGCACAATCTTATGTACCCAAAGATATATGAAGCGCAGAGCAATTATTTTGTCTATGCGCTAGTTGCGAACCGACTGGGATGGTCTTTTACACATTTTTTTGGACTGTTGGGTTCGGAAAGAGGTATACGAGACATGAAGATTGCGGCACCTCCGACCGGCCTCCAAACACGTCGGCTATATTTAGTGGCCCGCAGGAATTATTCGGATGAACTACTTGATATTGTAAAGAGGACGCTGATTTCGTCCGTTGAAAAAGTAATTCAGCGTAGGCAAGAGGATCCTTCATTTTTAGTCCTTTTCAAATGAAACCTTTATCAGATTTTCGAAGGACCTTGGACGCCCTGTTTCAAAACGATCGGTCCGAGTTATCGTGCTCTTGTGAGTTTAGATACAGAAGAGATTTATTTTTGAGCGATCCCCGAAGTTTTTCATGGCAGTAAATTTTATTTACCCACGTATCTTTCCTTGTCTTTTCCACTCGTGATAAGGAGTCATTAGAGCTTAAAAAGAGTGCGGTCAAAACTTTTTTTACTATCGCTTGGAGGCATTATTTCTTCGTTAAATAATAGAAAGATGGAGAGCGCTGGGACCGCTCTCCATCGATGGAAATTATGTCGTCTTAGCGACTTATAGGGGAATAATCAGATTATTTTTTTTGCTGGTGTTTGAGTTCGCCTCTCTTTTCTTTTTCCTTCGTTATGAATCCCATAAAAGCCAGCATTGTCATAGCGCCAAGGCGGGCGGTAATTCCAGACGGATCGTATTGGGGGGGGGGGGCAACTTCGACTAGGTCGAATGCGACAATATTGCCTTTTTTCGCGATGCCTTCAAGCACGTCAGTAACAAAATTGTAGTTTAAGCCTCCGGGAGAGGGGGAGCCTACGCCCGGTGCAGTGCTCATGTCGTAGCCGTCGATATCAATCGTCACAAAGTAGTTCTTTGATTCAGGAATCATCTTAATGACTTCCTCGGCACCAAGAGAAAGCGCTTTGCGAGAGGGAATGACGACAGAACCGTAGTCATAAGCAGCTTGGAAATCTTCTCTTGTATTGCTTCCGAGGCCTCTCATACCAATCTGGCACATTTTAGTAAAATGGGGCATCTCGGAGATCATTCTCATCGGAGAGCCGTTTGTCCACGTTCTTTTTCCGAAGTCAAGGTGAGCGTCAAACTGGACAACGCAGAGATCTTCGTACATATCCAAGGCCTGTGCAGTTGGGATCGTTACCGAGTGATCTCCTCCCATAAAGACCGGAAGAGTACCTTTGGAGATAATTTTGCGCGCCGCTTCGCGGACATTATCAAAGCTGGCGTGGAAGTCCATTGGATCCATATCAACGTCGCCGCCGTCGACTACTTTCACAGGAGCCTCAAGGTACTGAGTCAGTCTTTCGGGATCCCAGAAACCGGCATCGCCTCTGCCGTAGTGGCAGGAAACCTCGCGGATACGGCGTGGACCGAATTTGGTTCCGCTCAAGTAGGGTGCACCCATGTCGTAGGGAATCCCCATGACACAAACGTCTACATCATCAAGCTGGTCAAGATCGGTACAAATAGGGTACTTTGCGAAACTGGCAATACCGGTAATCGGCAGATTATGAATTTTCTTTGGCATTTCATGCTCCTTGGTTTGGCATGAAGCCAGAATAAGGAACTCTAAATAGGAGCACAATTAAAATTAATTTTTACTCGTGTAAGATTAGTCGTAAATAATAATAGGCCGCTGAAAAGTAAGCTCAGCGGCCTGTATGCGAATATGCGGCTAAATCAGATGTTTCTCTTTCTTGAATTCTGCGACAGCTTGAGCAGCTGCCTTAGGGTTCGTCATGAGCATAGGATTGACGAGCTTATCTGCTTCCTTCGAAGTCATAAGTCCCATTCTGACGACCGCTTCTTTTACGGATAAATTATTTTTTTCGCAGTAATGAGCGACTTTCACTCCAAGTGGATAGCCAAGTGCTGCCGCAACCACGGTACTTAGTGCAATTGAGGCGTTTGCCTCTTTCTCACAGCGTTCCTTATTTGCTGTAATTCCATCTATGCAGTGTTTGCGTAGTATCGGAAGCTCTGCGTTCACGAGCTGGAAGCTTTCAAAGAGGCATTTGTAGAATGTTGCATCCCACACATTTAAATCAAGTTCTCCCTCGTCATAGGCCATCGAAATAGCAACATCGTTGCCCGCAACCTGATGAGAGATTTGAATAACCATTTCCGGAACGGTTGGATTTATTTTTCCAGGCATAATGGAGGAGCCGGGAGAAAGTGCAGGGAGGTTGATTTCCATGAGTCCTGAACGGGGGCCGGATCCGAGGATGCGCAAGTCTTTGCTGATCTTTGAAAGTGTCATGGCAACTTTTTTAACCAGACCAGAAACTTCTACGATGAAGTCTGCATTTTGGAATCCGTCAAACAGGTCTTTCATCGGTGTGATGGTTTGCCCGCATTGTTCGCTGATTTCTGCATAAAATGCGTCCATATAGCCTGGTTCTGCACTGAATCCGGTTCCAACAGCGCTACCGCCCATGACTATTTCAAAGCAGCCTGCGCGCATTGAAACTGCCTGGCCTTTAAGACGTTCAATGACAGACGCATATCCCCCAAACTCCTGACCAAGTGTTAAGGGAAGGGCATCTTGGAGACAGGTACGGCCGACCTTGACTACATCTTTAAATTCTCTCTCTTTTGCTCGAAGGGATACTGAGAGCAACCCTAATTCGCGGATCAGTTCGTCAAAGCGAGCAATCATGCCAAGATGAGTAGCCGACGGAATCGTATCGTTTGTAGATTGCCCCATGTTGACGTGTGTATTTGGGTGAACTCTGTCTGAACCCTTTTTCCCGGTCAGGATTTCATTAGCCCTGTTGCCGACTACTTCATTGATATTCATATTGACACAGGTATAGCCTCCGCCTTGCCACATATCAAGAGGAAACTGATCTGCGAACTTTCCCTCGATGATTTCGTCACAGGCCTGAGCGATAGCTTCTGCGATATCGTCATTCATGGCACCGATTTTGCTGTTTGCTCGGGCTGCTGCTTTTTTGATTTGGGCTAATGCCTTATGCATGTCAGGAAAGAAACTGACCGGAAGGTTGGCACATCCGGATACGCCCATCATGCGAGTTGTTTGTATTCCGTAGTAGCAGTTATCAGGAATTTCCATTTCGCCGAGACAATCTCGTTCAATGCGATATTTGCTCATACTTTGACTCCTTGAGGGATTCTGTTTAATGAGCTTATAGTTTCAGATAATCTTTTGATGTTATCAATTATGATAAGAAAGAAAAGTGTTTAAATTAAGTAATACTTAACTCAATATAAAAGTACAAATGATCATGTAAACATGTTAAAAGGCCATAGACTGGAGCGGATCTTTGATGGAGAAAGATAAAATTTTGAGCTTGGTGCAGCTGCATATATTTCTTGTGACGGCGCAGGAGCGCTATTTGAAGCAGGCAGCTAAAATTCTTGGCATTTCTTCTTCTGCAGTGAGTCAGAATCTCAAGGCTTTAGAACAGACTCTTAAAACTCAATTATTTGAGAGAGATACGCGACCTCTGGTGCTGACTGCCTCCGGAAGAAGACTAGCGGAGTTAGGTTCCTATCTCATGGAGCAAAATGAACGGTTGTTCCGGAAAATGGAAGATCAAAGGGAACGCGTGAGTTCTTTACGTCTGGGTCTGGGGGAGTCTGCAGCCGGTTCTTTTGGCCCTTGGCTTATTGCAGCTCTGGAAAAAGAGGTCGAAGATTTGGAAGTTGCCTCAGGCCTGACAAAACCAATGGTCAAGTTATTGAACGATGACAGAATTGATGTTTTGTTTTCTCCGCTTGCGCCGGGGGAACTGGAAGATTTTTATGGTTGGGCGCTTCTTGAAGAGGACTATATTCTTGTTGCTCGGAGAGGAACTGAATCAATTAACACGCTCGACGATTTAAAGCGCTTTACCGCCTCTCATCCGCTCATTGAGTATAACCAAGAGAGTTCGGACCGAGTTCAGGTTCGTCGAATTATTCGCTCTCTCAACCTGGAGGTCAGTGAGCAGGTCTCAGTTTCAACCAGTTATTTGCTGGTTGGACTTGTGAGCCAACTTAACGGATGGTCCATCATCACGCCCACGAATTTATGGAGTTCCGGTTTCTTTCTCGCAGACGTTAGTCTTTATAAACTGCCCGGAATGGATATAAAGCGGACTTATTGGGTCCGATGGCAAAAAGAACCGTCTGAGTTTGTGAAAGCATGCGTAAAGAAATGTGTGGAGCAAGCTTTAATAGGGGCTTTTTCCGATCTTGTTCGTTCGAGGACTCCGGAACTTTCTCGATTTATGAAAATTTACCCAATTCAGAACCTGTATGGAAAATGCGCTTCAGGGATAAACGAATCTTATTGAAAGTATAACTTAAACCAATTTTGGTTTAACTGCATTACAAATAGTGACATGATGAATTGTCTTTTCTCAGGAGAAAATTATGATGAAGAAAACCATCGCCGCAATTTTTGTAAGCAGTTCCTTTATTGCCGGAGTTGCTGGTTCGTGTTTCGCGCAGGCACCTACACAGCACGCAGCAAAGGCACAGCTGCCAAACGTCTGTATTCTTGCAACTGGCGGAACCATTGCAGGCTCAGCCGCGAGCAATACTCAAATGACAGGTTATAAGGCAGGAGCAATTGGGATTCAGACGCTTTTGAATGCAGTACCAGAAATTCATAAGGTTGCCAACGTCCAAGGGGAGCAGATTTCCAATATTGGTTCTGAATCGATGACTCATGAGATATGGCTCAAGCTTGCTAAGCGAGTGAATGAGCTTTTGGCTAAACCGGATGTTGATGCGGTTGTTATTACCCATGGTACGGATACATTGGAGGAAACAGCTTATTTTTTGAATCTTGTGACTAAGTCGGATAAACCGGTTATTTTGATCGGAGCCATGCGCCCTGCCACAGCAATTTCTGCAGACGGTTCGGTTAATATTCTGAATGCGGTTAATTTGGCGGCCTCTAAGGACGCCAAAGGTCGTGGGGTTATGATTGCAATGAACGATGTGATTAACGGCGCCCGTGACGTGCAGAAGACCAATACTCTGAGAGTGGACACATTCCAAAGTCCTGAACTTGGCTACCTTGGTTACTTTGAAAATGGCCGTCCCGTTTTCTACAAGGCGACAACCCGTAAGCATACCAAGGACACAGAGTTTGATGTTTCCGAGCTTAAAGATCTTCCGCGTGTTGATATTATCTACTCACATGTCAACGACGATGGCAAGATGGCAGAAGCTGCAGTTGCTAACGGAGCAAAAGGTGTTGTGCACGCAGGAACAGGCAACGGTTCGATTCATGAGAATGCTGAAGCGGCACTCTACGATGCAGCCAAAAAAGGTATTGTCGTAGTTCGGGCTGCACGTGTTCCGAACGGTCCGACGATTGAATCGACAGAAGCTTGGGATAAAGCAGGTTTTGTTCATGCTGGAACTCTTAATCCTCAGAAAGCCAGAATTCTTCTGCAGCTCGGATTAACCAAGACGAATGACCCCGCAAAGATTGCTGAAATGTTCGGCAAGTACTAAGTTGGTCATCTGATTCCCAAAAGCCGCGGGCCTGTCTTTTAGACAGGCCTCACTTTTTTATGAAAATAATGAAAAAACTTCGGAATCAGAATAGATTCCGAAGTGGAGGGTCCTATGGATATCAGTAAAGGACAAAAAGGGGGGGGGGAGAATCAAACTTGATAATTTAAGCGTGTCTTTTTTCAGCTTTCCACTGTGCAATGGCTTCAGCCATTCTCTCCGGGTTCACCAATAATGCAGGGTCAAGCAGGGAATCGGCTTCTTCTTTAGTCATGACACCCATTTTCAGGACTGCATCTGCAACCGCTAAATTATGCTGCTGCGCGTATTTTGCGACTCTGACCCCTTCGGGATAGCCTAAGGTTGCAGCAACAACGGTTGCAAGAGCGATGGTTTCTCTTGCTTCCTGTGCACATTTTTCCCGATTGGCAGTGATTCCGCTGACACACTTATCGATAAAGAGCGGGATTACTTTGGTCAGGAGATCAAACGATTCGAACAGATTCTTATAAAGAGTCGGAGCCCAAACGCTGATTTCCAGTTCTCCTTGCTCAAAGGCCATGCTGATGACTACGTCGTTGCCGCAAGTTTGCTGAGCGACCTGACTTACGAGCTCAGGCAGGATAGGATTAATTTTGCCCGGCATGATGGAGGAGCCGGGGGAGAGTGAAGGAATGGAAATTTCACCCAAACCGGCGCGAGGGCCGGAGCTCATCAGGCGGATGTCTTTTGCGATCTTAGAAATTCCGCAGGCAGCTTGTTTGACCGCAGCTGATACCTTTACGCAAAAGTCATCATTCTGCATGCCGTCAAATAGATCCGTAGCGCTTTTCACGTCTTCTCCGAGCTGAGCGGAAAGGTGCTTGTAGAAGGCCTCCTGGTATCCGGGCGCAGCGCCAAGTCCGGTACCAACAGCGGTGCCACCGACGATGAGGCTGAAACATTCCTCTCTTAGGCTGCGGATATTGGCGGCCTGACGTCTGCAGAATTCCGCATACCCACCGAATTCCTGCCCCAAAGTCAACGGGACTGCGTCCTGCAGGCATGTGCGTCCGACCTTAATTACGTCTGCAAATTCAAGTGCTTTTTGAGCAAAGGCCTCTGTAAGTTTATCAAGTTCTGGGGCGAGCTTATCAAGAGCCGGATAAATGCAAAGATGTTCCGCGCTCGTGACTACGTCGTTGGTGGACTGCCCCATGTTGACGTGTGTGTTCGGGTGAATCGCATCCTGTCCCTTGTGCCCGGTGAGGTACTCATTGGCAAGGTTGCCAATAACTTCGTTGACGTTCATATTTACACAGGTGTAGCCTCCACCCTGGTACATATCCAGCGGGAACTGATCGTCATACCTCCCTGTTAACGCCTGGTCACAGGCCCAGGCAATGGCATCCGCTTTCTCCGCCTCAAGTGCGCCTACGTCTTTATTTGCGAGGGCAGAGGCTTTTTTCATTTGAAATAGG
The DNA here is from genome assembly GCF_943193095.1 of Parasutterella muris. Taxonomy (NCBI): domain Bacteria; kingdom Pseudomonadati; phylum Pseudomonadota; class Betaproteobacteria; order Burkholderiales; family Sutterellaceae; genus Parasutterella; species Parasutterella muris. Next base: position 30,806 of record NZ_CALPCV010000022.1, read on the forward strand.
CATTGATGCAGGTAGGGATATTTAATAACTTTTTCTCCAAGTAAGCCGGAAACACCCATGACACGCATGGTTTGGATGCCGTAGTAAACGTTATCCGGGACTTCCATCTCACCGAGACAGTCTTTTTCTATACGAGTTTTCATATTTTCCTGGGATTAGGTTGGTTGAGCATGGAAAGAATTTTCTATTTTTTGCTTGGAAAAACCAAACAAGATAAATAAGATTAAATGTGAACTATCGGTTTTTCTTATGTTGCAAAGGCATGACTCAGATAATTACTGCCTCGCTATAATTTTTAATGATATGAGGTTAGGCAATGCGAAATTTCTCTCTTGAATTAGGACAAATGAAAGTCTTCATGGAAGTAGCAAAGGATTGCAACATGACCCGTGCAGCCTCTGTTCTTGGTCTGACGCAGCCTGCGGTTTCCAGTATTATCAAGAGGATTGAGACTGGTTTAGGGATGGCTCTTTTTGATAGAGATGTTCGACCAATGAAGCTGACTCTTGAAGGGACTGTACTTTATAACCGAGGAGGCAGTGTTATTGAAATGATGGATTCTATTGTGGCGGATATGTATCGGACCGCTAAGGGGAAGAATCCTGATTTGCGCCTTGGATGTTCTGAAGCGATCATGAGTAACTTCGGAGCAAGTCTCATAACGTCTTTAAATCGACACGTCGGACATTTAACAGTGTTGGGCGGCTCTACTCCTCAGGTAGCTGGACGCCTTAAGTCAAACGAGATCAACATCGCACTTTCCAGTGACTTACTTGAAAGAGAACAGGGTGTTCGCTCTATTCCGCTTTTCAGAGAAGACTTTCTTTTGACGGTGAACCGCGACATATGTAAAAAACTTAATCCTCGAAATTGGGTTGATCTCAGACATTACCTTGAAACCACTCCTTATGTTAGAACGGGCATGGACACGATGGATTACTTTCAAACAGAAAGAGTTCTCAGGTCGATGGAACTGAGACGGCTGACAACGATGGAAGTTGATTCATGTATTGCGCATCTTGGAGTGGTTGCCAAAGGCGCCGCATGGTCGATTATTCCGGTTTTGGCAGCGATCGTTGCCTCTAAGCATCTTGGGAATGTTTCTTTTTTGGATTTCGGGAATAGGAGCGCGACAAGATCTTTTTTCCTAACTTATCGCGAGAGTACATTTAAACCGCTTGCACAGCTGATTTCAGATGAAATGAAGGTTATTTTTGAGCAGGAAGTTTCTCCGGAAATCAGAGAGTTAAAGCCGGAGCTTGGCCAGCATATTTACTGGATTCAGCAATAACAAGGCGGTTCCGTCGAAACTTCAAGTGAGAACCGCCGTATAGACAGATTAGCTGTGGGATGCTTGGTAAATTTGGATGCAGTCTTCCGGTGTTAAGAGAGACGGATCATTCTCAAAAAGAGGGGCCATAACCTTTCTCGCTTCGACTGCGAGGTGTTCGAGCTCTTCGTATGTAATACCGTAATCGCTCATTTTGATATCTGCAACTCCGCAGTTTTGCAAGAGTTTTTCCAAAACTTCAAGGAAATCTTCCGGTTTAGAGGCGTCTTTTTTCCCAAGCGCTATTGCCAAGCGAATGAATCGATCCGGACAGCATCCTTTATGGATAAAGTGCGCAAAGTAAGCCCGGCAGATCAGAATTAAACCGGCTCCGTGAGGAAGGTTAGGATGGTAAGCGCTGAGAATATGTTCAAGAGAATGTTGACTTAAAAGTTTGCCTGTGGACATGACGAGACCGCCTAATGTATTGGCAAAGGCCATATGTTCTCTTGCTTCGAGATCCTTACCGTCTTTCACAGAGCGAACCAAATACTTGCCAACGTTTTCAATCCCCGTGATAGAGAACATTTCGTTAAAAAGATTGGCTTTTTTGGAGAGATAGCCTTCAGCTAGATGGTAGAACGTGTCGAGACCCTGAAATGCTGTTTGAAGCGGCGGAACGCTTGTCATCAGTACGGGATCAACAATTGACAGTGTTGGGAACATGCTTGGGTGACCAATACCGTACTTTTCATTGGTTTCGATGTTGTTGACCATCCCGCTGTTGTCAGCCTCGGATCCTGTCCCCGCTGTTGTTGTTATACAGACGATTGGCAGCGGTTTGTGCTGAATCGGCATTCCTTTTCCAGTGCCGCGGATGCAGTAATCCCAAAGATCTCCCGGGTTTGTTGCCATGAGAGCGATAACCTTAGCACTATCCATTGGAGAGCCTCCGCCAAGCGCAAGTACAAAGTCACAAGCCTCTTTTTTTGCTTGAGCTGCGCCTGCCATGATGCTGTCTTTTGTCGGGTTTGGGCCGATCCCGTCAAAAACGGAGAAAGAGATACCTGATTGGGTCAGCTGATGCTCAAGCTCAGCTAGGTAACCGTTGACGCGTACAGATTTGCCGTTGGTAATGACAATAAGAGCTTTGCTTCCGGGCAGTTTTAATTCATGGACATGTTTTAGGGCATTGACGCCAAAAACGAATTCGGTTGGGATGCAGAAAGAAAACATGATTTCCTCTTTGAATAAAGTAAGACCCGACTCTCCAGCTAGAGAGCCGGGCACTCTGGGAGAGTCAATTATTTAGAGCGAGCAAAAAGTTCTTGGATCTTAGCTTCAGTTCTTTCCTTCGCATCGTTCAGCTGTCCGCAGCGCTGCTCAACGATTTTTTCGTTTTCCTGAATCCCTAGATGAAGTTCATCAAGTTGACGAACGACTTCTTCCGGAGCGGAGCCGCCGAGAGAATTCTTGGAGTAAGCGTTTTTTACCGGGTCAAGACCAAGCTGAATTTGTTCGTTTGTGACTTTAGTGTCAATACCAAAAAGATTTTTTGCAATTGGAGCAATTACGGCAACATCAATTTCACTGGCTTTCTTGTTGTGTTCAAGCATGTGGTTGACTACATGGGCAACGATGTCATGTGCTGTACGGAACGAAATTCCATCGGCACGAACGAGGGTATTAGCAAGCTCTGCCATTGTGCAGAAATTGTTTGTTGCGGTCTGAACCATCAGCTTCTTGTTAAGCTTGATTCCTCTGAAGGTTACATTGAGCAATTCAATGCAGGCCTTCATTTCGTTGAAAGCTGTCCAAAGTAATGTGGGTCCTTCTCCGCTGCTTTCGTTGTTGTGAGTGTAAGGAGTGTTCTTCATAACCATCCATGCAGCGACACAGCAGCCCTCGACATTGGAGGATTTGCCTTTAACATGCTCAAGAGTCCATGGGTTTTTCTTTTGCGGCATGATAGAGGAACAAACCGCAACTTCATCGGCGACTTCTACATAACCGTAGTCCGGGGTTGCCCAAACGTAAAGGTCTTGGCACAGTCTGGTAAAAGTATTGGCCGCAATCCCAAAAGCCGACAGGATTTCGAGAATATAGTCGCGTGAGCCGACGGCATCAATCGAATTGCCGAGGGGAGCGTTAAAGCCAAGCAGATCAGATGTGAAATTACGGTCAATGCTCCAGGTAGTGGACCCCATTGATCCGCCACCGAGTGGACAGAGATTCAGCTGACTCCAGGCGTTTTCGATGCGGGCGTAGTCACGAGACATTCCATTGAGGATCGCAGAACAATACTGGGCGAATGTGATCGGCTCAGAGGGCTGCAGATGCGTATATCCGGCCATAACGGCGTCTGTATTGTTGCGGGCAACGGTTTCGATTGTCTTTCGCATCTCGTTATAAAGACGGCAGATTTCCAGATAAAGCTTGCGCACATCCATACGGCAGACTGTGGCGTAAAGATCGTTGCGGGATCTGGCGGTGTGCTGCTGGCCTCCGACTTCAATGCCTACCTTCGAGATCAGGTAGTTTTCCATATTGAAATACATTTCTTCCAGCTCAGGGCGAAGCGGGAAGCTCGGGGTGTCACCCATTGCGGTCATTTCTTCAGCGACTTCAAGGATCTTTGCGGCGACATCCGTTTTGATGATGCCTTGTTTCTCCAGCATTAAGACGTGCGCTTTATTGCACTGGACATAATTTTGGAACGAACGTTCCGCTTCTTCTGCGCTGATGCTCGGTTCGATAACGTACTTGATGACTTCCGCTGCGGGGGGCTGTTTGATTTTGCCTCTGTTGTTGCCTTGAATCATTTATGATTTCCTTGGTTTGTGTTTAAGACAGTCTCATTTTTGTGTATCGGTTATCAAACAACAACAACCATATATAAAGCTTATAACACGGGATTAAAAACGTTAATGGGATCGCCTCAGGCACAGTTGATAAAAAAGGCCTTCAATGAAGACTGAAGGCCTGTGTCCTTATCGTTCTTTTAACTAAGAGCGTTGACTACTGTCATCATATAGACCTTGATGAAGTCAAGATATTTCTGCGTGCTGATCTTTTCGTTGGCTTTGCCCATTTCATTTTCGCCGTTAGCGGCGCCGAAGTTTGGAATCGGCATGTGAGTTGCTTTACGGATCCAGGCGGCGTCTGAGCCCCAGGGTTCAGCAACCATTTCCACGTCTTTACCCATGACTTCCTTGTACGACTTGGCGACTAGCTGGATAAACGGGTCATCCTTTGGGATGTCCAGAAGCGGGCGTCTTGAGGTGACCGTGAGCTGATAGTTAAAGGAATCGTCTTCTTTCTTCAGAGCGTCCAAGACATCAGTAATCTCTTTCAATGCTTCGTCATGGTTTTCTCCTGGGACTAAGCGTCGATCGAACCAGAATGTTGCCTCAGACGGGTAGACATTAGCTGCCTTGCCGGAGTTCATAACGGCAATGGTGAGGTGCGGAGGCGGCAGTCCTTTCGAGGAGGGACGTGTGATCAGGGTGCTGTTGAGCACCTCCAGTTCCCCGATAGCTGTGACGGCTTTTTGAAGTGCTGTTTTCCCTTTGTAGAGCAGCGCGGTATGTCCGGGCTCGGATTTATAAGAAATGTAGCCTCTCAAAATTCCGCCGTGCTGAGGGACGAGCATTCCGTCACTCGGCTCCATGCAAATACCAAAATCGCCGCGCAGATAGCCTTTGCTGAGCAGATATTGAACGCCAAGCTCGCCTCCGAACTCCTCGTCGCACATCCAGCTTAAAAGCACATTACCCTTGGGGTCAAACCCCATTTTTCTTAGGAAGATAACCGCCATGAGTGCGCCGGCGTCTCCGCCTTTCATATCAGAAGCGCCTCTGCCGTATATGCAGCCTTCATGCTCTTTTCCCGACCACGGGCCGAACATACCGGGGTCCTCCGGATCCGGAGGAAACACGTCCATATGACCGTTAAAAACGAAAGTTTTTCCTTTTTGACTGCCTTCCCACAAAGCAAGCAGATTCGGACGGTGAGGCTTCGATTCGATCCACATTGAGGCCGCTGTCCTTCATGCGCTTTTCAAAGACGAAACTGACCGGCTCTTCGTCTCCGGTCACGCTAGGGGTCCTCAGGAGCTCCTGAAGGCATTCGATAGCTTCGGTTCGGTTGGTTTCTACAAAGTCTGAGATTTCTTTGGCTGTAATCATTTTTTCCTATGAGGGAGTTTAGAGAGAACAATGATCAGACTGCTCCTAACATAAGAAAAAGAATATATTTATAATCAAAGTATTATATTTAGTATTGATTTTGACTTATGCAGAAGCATCAGTCGAATTGGGATCTTTGCAACTCTGTTATGGCACGTTACCGTTTTTATGTGTGCTGCGAAAGTCGGATCTTTTTCTTTAGCTGCAGAGACGCTCTCTGTCACATAGCCTTCGGTGTCCCTTTCCGTTAAATTTATTGAGGATAAACTGGGTTTCGATCTGTTTGAGCGTTCGACAAGACCGCTTCGCCTCACACCGGAGGGAAGCGCGGTGATGGAATTGCTCCAGCGATACCGAATGGAGTTCTCTGAACTGCTGCAGCGTATTCGCAGTGACAACTTTATTCGTCCGATTCTGCGCATCGGATTAATAGAATCAATCGCGGCTTTTGCTGCGGCCTCCCTTGTAAAGTCACTCAAACCTTTATGCGGTCAGCTGAGACTTAAGGTCGCTACATCGGAAACGCTGATGGCGCAGATTTCCAACAGAGAGCTCGATGCGGCGATTATTTCCTCAGAACTTTACTCCGGAGAATATTTTGATCCGGAGCCGATTTTCTCGTCTCCGCTGGTACTGATGCTTCCGATCGATTCCCCTATTGAAGTGATTGACAGTTGGGCTACTCTGCTCCGAGCGGGAATCCCGTTTATCCATCATCCCAAGATTACAGCGGACGGGATTGCCATACAGAGGTTTACAGACCGCTTTTCTCTTAATTTTCCCTACATGTTGGAAGCGGATAACAATCGAGCGATTTTCCAAATGATTTCCGCCGGATTGGGATGGAGTTTTTTCAGCCGTGGAGCCTTTTTGAAAGCGGACCGCTAACGACGGTGAAAATTTTAAAAGCTCCTGTCGCTATGCCGAGCCGTAAGGTTCAGTTGGTTTGTCCGCATCTATCAGATCGAACAATACGGGAAACGATTAAAAAGTCACTGTCGAGTCTGGTTGTCCAAAAGAGCGAAACCCGACTTAGTCCCTTAGCCCCTTGGCTTTGCCGCGAGATAAAGATTTATTAAAAAGCCGAAGGCCTCATGGAAAGAGGCTTCGGCTAAGCAATTGCGGCTTCTGATTAATTTCTATGACGGACCGTTATCTAATATCCGCACGGAGCATCCGGCTTTCTCGGGGAGATGGAAGCAGACTCTGCTGTGTCTGTGTCTTCGCTAAGGAAGTAGAGGAAGTCTTCTTCGTGAAGTGAAAGAGATCCTTCTAGCGAAGCACCGGAGCAGTGAAATACGGTATCAGCGGTGCAGAAGAATCCTGCTAGATACTGTTTTTGGGGATCGAAAGAGAATTCAGCTGATCCTTTGACAGCCTGAACTGCACCGGAGAAGGAGTTATCCGTAAGAAGATTGAAATCCTCATAGGCCCCCTCAGATGTTGTTTTCCAGGCACCTTGGAAGATATCTATCTCGTAGGGCTCGAGATGCACGGACTTTTTCTCTCCCGACTGCAAGACATGCTCCATTTGAAGCAAACCTTTTCTCGGGCTGATATGACGGGTAAAGCCCGTGAAATCAGAAAAGAGTGAAGAGCCTCCGAAGTAGACAGCGGAAGAAACACGGATTTTAAAATCCTTGTTTTCCCATGTGGAGCCTTCCGGCAGAAGCAGGACTTCCTCTGTGCTTCCGCCTGCCCATGAGTGGACGATACAGTCTGTTTTTGAGTTTAGTCTGACAGCCATGATCTGCCTCTTAAAGGATCTGTTTCTTGCGATCAAAACCTTCGAGCTGCATATAGAATTCGCAACAGTCCATCAGAGCGTCGAAAGGGACCATTCCGCAGACTTCAGTGCCGATAATGCTGAGGCCGTAGCGTCTTGCTTCGCTTCTGACCATTTCGATAATTCTGTAAAGTGGAACAATCTTGTAATTAATCATGCAGCTGACTTGGCAGACATTGCGTTCAGCGATGTAAACGCCAATTGCTCGAGCATCCTCATAACCTCCTTTTGCCTCACGGAAGGACTGGGCAATGTGTTTTGCAATCTTTACATCCGGAGTGTTGAGCGTGATGTTGAAGGTAACCATCGGGCCTCTTACGCCAAGAGGCATAGCGCCTGCAGTTGGGTGCATTTTGGCTTCGTCGTAGTCGGGAGCCCATTCCGGCTGAGAGATGAGTTCGCAGAGGCCTTCATATTCCGGGTGACGGACGTTCTGGAGTTTAACGCGTTCCGGTTTTTTAGCCGCTTTTTCATAGAGGTAGACCGGGACTTTCAGTTCAGAGGAGACTCTTTCGGCCAACTGATTTGCGTATTCGACACATTCTTCCATTGTTACATCTTCGATCGGGATGATCGGGCTTGCGTCAATCGCACCGATGCGCGGATGCTCACCCTTATGGTGATTCATGTCGATGTTTTCTACAGCGGCCTTGCATGCTCTGAATGTTGCTTCTAAGACTGCCTGAGGTTCCCCGATGATCGTGTGAACGCAGCGGTTATAAGCAGGGTCCACATTGACGTTAATAAGGCGCGCGTTGGGAACGGAGGCAGCAGCTTCAGAGATCTTGTCAATGACTGCCTGATTCTTTCCTTCACTAACATTTGGAATACATTCGATAATTTTTGACATTTTTTACTCCTTAGAAAGTTTCTTATATCCGATCGCCAGTAAGGCTTCCTCAGATTCACGAGCCATTTTCTCGCTTTCCTCTATGTTTCGAAGGGCTGCTTTTACATAGGCATCATCCTTGATAGAGCCTAAGTTAATACGGGCATTTAGGAGAGCTCCTAGAACTGCGTTTCTCGCATTCATTGCTGCGATCATTGCGTCGGTGATTGCGTTTTGGTTGCCCTCGAGCAGCGTGGGAATGAGTTCAAAGATTTCGGTAGAGACAAGTGCCACCTCCAGCGGAACTTTAGAGGCGAGTTTAAGAGCCTCCTGAATCTTCTCTTTTCTCCGCAGCTTTTCTTCCTCCGTTGCTTTTGGCAGTTTAAATGCAGCCATAACACTGTCAAAGCTCGCTGCATCCTTTTCGACGAGAGTGAGAAGACGTGCCTGCAGAGAGTTCGCTTTCTCTTTAATGGCCAAAAATTCCGGAGATGGCGAACCGTCTTTAGGAAGACTAAGGTTTGCGACCATTTCAGCTAAAGATGCAGCCAACGCTCCTGAAAGGGCGGAAATACTTCCTCCGCCCGGGGTTGGAGCTTCGGAGGCTGTAACTTCGCAGAATTCAGTTACGGTGAGGTCGGTTAAGTTGTTTATGGGATTCATGTTTAATCCAATCCTTTTTATTGCAGAACGAGCGGCGCGATTAAGAATGCAGCGGCGACACTGGTGATTGTCGTAACCATACCGGGAAGGAGATAAGAATGGTTGATTATGAATCGACCAATTTTTGTTGTACCTGTTGAATCAAAGGTGACTCCGGCAACGATTGTGACCGGAATACATATAAGCATGATTTGCTCCATGCCGATTCCATGCGGAGTCAGTAGGACAATCAAGCTGCCATTGCTGCAGAAACGGGGCTTGCTGTAATTGCCTGTTGGCTCGCTACGACGGAGATAGGCATCGGTCTTTCAGGACATACACCTGTTTCTCTGGAAACATTAGCGATAACAGGCAACAAGGCAAAAGCGATATTTCCAGTTCTCGCCATGATTGTGAAAAGATAGCAAACCATCGAGGCTAAGAAAGAGATGTATTTTGGATTTGCACGAAGGATACGTTCGGCAACATCTACTAGAAAATCTATTCCGCTCGCTACATGCAACGCAGCCGCAGCGACAATAACGGATGTGATGATCAGCATCACATCCATTGGAGGGGAGGAAGGGGCGAGGCCGCAGAAAATAGCAAGAACAGCAAGCTTCATACCGCCGGCGATACCTAAAAAGATACCGCCTAATCTTGTGCCAATAGCTAAGGCGACGAGGACAACTAAGAGCTCAACTGCAAACATAATCTGTACTCCTTGGTTGGCATTTCAAAAGAGTATTAGAAGAGGAGGAGGCTGTAGACTGATTACTCTTGATTTGTAGTGAGGCGAACAGCCGACAGCAGAGTCCAATTTAATCGAGAAGTTATAAAACAGCGAGAGAGTTGAAGCTTCACTAACAAGTGATATTATTCTCAAATAATGATCCCTGAATAGCAGAGATAGGAAGGAGACTGGAAGTGACAGCAGGCTTAAGAGACTTCAGTGGTTTCTATACTCGCAGCTGTGAGATTTTTATTGTATGCGCCCGTCTTAAATCCTTCTCTGCCGCAACGGAAGTGCTGCAGACAAGTCAGTCATCCATTTCTCAGACAATAAAGCGTTTAGAGAATTCCCTCCAGTTTAATCTTTTTGAGAGGGAGACTAGACCTCTGAGAACAACGCAGGAAGGTGAGGCGCTTTACAAGAAACTCACTCTTGATGCCGAGCAGAATCGAAGGATGATAGAACTGTTTCGTACAAGAAATTATTTAAAGCCGGTATTAGATATTGGTTTAATTGAATCAGCAGCCTCGTTCTGCGGTGCGGAACTCACGCAGGCTTTGAAAGGCAGTGTTGGTTCAGTTGAGGCTGAGTGTTGAGACGTCTGACAAACTTTTGATGAGTCTAATGGAGCGAGAACTGGACATGGCTGTTGTATCCGTGCCGGAAGTTTTATCTCCCACTCTGCAATGGAATCTTTTATTTTTAGAACCCTGGGTCGTACTTTTCCCAAAGAGTTATCCTCTTCCGTCTCACGATCCTTTGAGCTGGGAAGAGCTCCAGCTCTGTGGTCTGCCTTTTATTTATCATGGGAAATACACTGCAAACAGCCGATGTTTTAATGCTATTAAGGGTTTTGAAAGAAGAGCTCCGACAAATAAGTTTGAGCTTGACAGCAACTTCATGATTTATGAGTTTGTCAGCCAAGGTATAGGCTGGAGCATTACTCAGCCGCAAGGTATTTCTTTGTTTAGAAGTTCTTCCAAAATTCAGGTAAGGAGGGCTCCTGCGGAGTTAGAGAAGCGAAAAGTTTTTTTAGTTGCCCGCAGGAACTGCAGTGAGGATCTGCAAGCGAAAGTCTGTAGAACAATTCAACAGATTATTCAGAGAAAAGTTGAAGATACATTGGGACAAAGTGTCTCGTGGCTTCCTAAAGAATTTCAGTTTGTATCCGACTGACAGGAAAGAAAACAATAGTTTGTACATTTTGAGATAGATGAGCTTTGAAGAAGAATCCCGTTGGAGCTTGCTTCTAATTGTTGCTAGGAATTTGAACTTTCTGCAAGTTTTTAACTTCAATTGGAGTATTTCTCAAATGAAAAAGACACTTTTAGCAATGGGCGTCCTCGGCGCTTTCTCTTCCCTGGCTATTGCCGCTTCCAACGTAACACTCTATGGTGTTATTGAAGAAGGTGTGCTGGTTCAGAAAGCCAAACATCAGGACACAACAGTTCAGCTGAAGTCCGGTTTTGACCAGGGCTCTCGCTGGGGTATCAAAGGCGTTGAAGAACTCGGCAACGGCTATGCTGTCGGCTTCATCCTTGAACAGGGATTTAATGTTGACAACGGCGGCGAAGCTACAGGCGGCAAACAGTTCAGCCGTGAAGCATTCCTCTATGTAACTGGCCCCTTCGGACGCTTAGGTGCAGGCCGTACCGGTACACTTTCTTCCGGCGCTCAGTCCAATACTATTCTGACAGGTTGGGCTCTCGGAACAGGCTTCGGTCTTTCTTCCTGGACAAGTGCTATTGGCACATCCTTCTCCCGCGTGGATAATGCTGTTGCATACCAGACTCCGAGCTTCGGTGGCCTCAAACTTAGTGCTATGTACTCCAATGGCACGTCTGCCGATGAAAACAAATGGTCTAAAAACAACCATTACTATGGCCTCGGTGCACTCTACAACGCTAACGCGATCAAATCTAGCTTAATCCTCGAAGCAGTTGATCATAAAGATGCAACTGGCGATGCTAAGAAAAAGACTCAGTATGTCATTAACTACGGCTTCGAATACAACCTTGGTACTGTAACACCGATGTTTGCTTACCAGTGGGCACATCAGGACGAAGGCAAAAAGACTCACATGTTCGGCCTTTCTGCTAAGGTTGCTGTAGGTGGTGGTGATCTCCTCGCTGGCGGCCGTTATCTCTTCGGCGACGATGACGCTATCGGTGCTGAAGAACAGAAAGTCCGCGCATGGAATATTGGCGCTGCTTATATCTATCCCCTTTCTAAGAGAACAGCTGTCAAGGCTTATGCCGGTTACGCTGACGGCGCCAAAGCTTGGAAGAATACAGAAGATGTTGCTATGAACGGTTATCAGGTTTACCTTGGCCTGCGCCACAGCTTCTAATCTGAGTTTGGTTTAACTTGGATTGATCTTAGGCCTCCTTCGGGAGGCCTTTACATTTTGAGTGCCTTCAATTGTTGCTAGGAATTTGAACTTTCTGCAAGTTTATTAACTTCAAT
>NZ_CALPCV010000023.1:0-40554 GCF_943193095.1 Parasutterella muris
GCTCCCCGAGTTGGACTTGAACCAACGACCTGCGGATTAACAGTCCGTCGCTCTACCGACTGAGCTATCGGGGAATCAATAGACTGTAACTATACACAAACAAAGTCACTCGTGCAAATGAAAAGAGAAATTTTTTTCAATTTTTCGCTTGGATCGTACTCATCGACAGAACGCAAACAAAGAGACAAAAAAGACGCCGCGGTGCGCGGCGTCTGAAACTTTGCTTTGGCCTAAGTTTTAGAGGACTTCTTTAATGGCCTCGGCTGTGTATTTGACGTTTCCTTTATTGAGAGAGGCGACGCAGATACGTCCGCTCTTGACCGCGTAAACGCCGAATTCGTCCTTCAGGCGCTGAACCTGTTCGGGAGTCAGACCGGAGAAGGAGAACATGCCTTTCTGACGTGTCACAAATTCGAAGTCTTTCTTGGCGCCTAACGCTTTGAGTTCATCAGCGAGATCACGGCGCATCTCTTTGATGCGTTCGCGCATTTCTTTCAGGTCTGCGTGCCACTGAGCAAGAAGCTCCGGATCGTTAAGAACCTGACCGACAATCTTGGCGCCATGGGCGGGCGGGTTGGAGTAGTTGGCGCGGATGACCGCTTTAAGCGCACTCATAACTCTGGAGGCTTCTTCCGAGTTGTGGCAGACAACAGTCAGAGCACCGATACGTTCGCCATACAGGGAGAAGGACTTCGAGAAGGAATTCGCAACAAGGAATGTGATGCCCGAAGCGGCAAACTGACGGATGGCGCCTGCGTCTTCTTCAAGACCGTCGCCAAAGCCCTGATAGGCGATATCAAGGAAAGGAATCAGTTTGTGTGCGGCGCATACGTCAACAACCTGTGCCCACTGTTCCTGCGTCAGATCAAGACCTGTCGGGTTGTGGCAGCAGGCGTGAAGAATCACAACAGTGTTTTCTTTGAGGCCTTTCAGCGATTCAAGCATCGCGGGGAAGTTAATCTCGCCGCTTGCCTTGTCATAGTACGGGTAGGAGCCGACTTCGAAACCGGCCTGTTCAAAAATAGCAACGTGATTCTGCCAGGTCGGAGCGCTCACAATCGCTTCCGGATTCGGAAGTACCTGAGCGAGGAAGTCTGCGCCGACTTTCAGTGCGCCGGTGCCCCCAAGCGACTGGACTGTCACGGCTTTCTTGTCTTTGATCAGAGTGGAGTCCTCTCCGAAGAGGAGCTTCTGAACGCCGCTCGTGAATGAAGGCAGACCGGAAATGGGAAGGTAAGTATGGGGAGCACCCTCTTCAAGAATCTTCTGCTCGGCCTTTTCAACAACATTCAGCAGAGGAACCTTTCCTTCTTCTGTGCAGTACACGCCAATACTTAAATTGACTTTCTTTTCGCGCGGGTCAGTCTTGAAGGCTTCATTCAGACCGAGAATGGGGTCTTCGGGGGCTTGCGCAACAACATCAAAAATAGATTCAGACATCATTTCCTCTTGAGAGTTTGGATAAAAGGTATGACTCAAGATTAATCCAAAAGGTGACAGGATTTATTGTTTTTTTCTATCAATTGCGAAATTCGTACCAAACCCTCATACAGAACTTGTGCCTGACGGGTTTTCTCGTATTTCCAAATCATTGGAGATGTTTATAGTGGAGGGTGAAGGTGAAAATTTTTCAATTGAGCCTTCCGGTTAATGACTTGCCTTGAGTTAACATGAAGCAACAAGGAGAAAGAAATGAAAGTTGGAATTTGTGTACTCGCCGCGTGTCTTCTCGCCGCCTCCGCTGCGGCTAATGCGAAGATTGTGCATCGCTGGAGTCCCGAGGCCCTTGCTCAGGGAAAGTTTGTGGCTGAGAAAACTGCTTTTGTCCGTAAGGAAGTGAAGCAGGGGGGAATTCAGGTCGAGAATAAACATATTCTCGTCAAAGTTGACTACACAGGCAAACTCTTCCAAGAGCCCTATATGGTTGCCAAGAAATAAATCGGGAATAAACGGCGGCTTATTCCGGGTAAAAGCTCGGAAGTACCGCTCCCGAAACCAAAGGCCGATGCGAGCCGGTTATGCAAATAACCAATCTCCGTCGGCCTTTCCTATTGGTGAAACGAAAAGGCCCGCTTCCGATAACCGGAAGCGAGCCCTTTAAAAGAGACTTTCAGCTTTATTGATTAGGCTTCATCTTTTGAAAAACGCGGTGCGATGAATCCCCAAAGTGTCCAGCCTAAGAATGTGACCAGAGAGCCGTAGAAGACTTCATTGATGCCTGTGGAGAAGAGAGCGTAGAAGCTGTAGACTGCACCGATAAATCCGATGAACACATAGAACTTCGCTTTTGAAGCTTCAACCTTGGCAGCCTTCATGATGACTGCGACGGCAGCCATGGACAGGATGTACGGCATGATGTTTGTCACAACTGCAAGGTCAACCAGCGTGTTGAACTGTTTGAAGAGTTCGGGGCTGATGGTCATGAAGCAGAAGCAGGTCTGGATCGCAACGATGATCAGCATGCCGGCAACCGGAGCTTCCCACTTGTTCACTTTGGCGAAAACCTTCGGGAAGAAACCGTCAACAGCAGACTGCTGGAAAACTTTGGCGATCGTGAACTGCCAGCCGAGTGTGGAACCGGCGCAGGACAGAACGAGCAGCATCATGACGATCTTGCCGATCGTGGAGTTGAACATCATGGTGAAGGTCAGACCGAAAGGCGCATTGGATTTAACCAGTTCAGCGTTCGGAACAATACCGGCGATGATATTGGTGGAGACGATGTAGATGATCGCCACGCCGATCGTCGCAGCCATAACCGCAATCGGAACGTTCTTTTCAGGATTATCGACAGCGTCACTGTTGGCACAGGCGCTTTCCAGGCCGAGGAAGGCCCACAGCGTCATGGAGATGGAAGCGCCGACAGCACTGAAGAAGGGTTCATTGTGCGGGTTCCATGCTTCAACGTACATGGTGGGGCTGAACCAGAACCAGCCGATAACGGACAGAGCGAGAACCGGAAGAATGGCACACCAGACAGCGACGGAAGAGAACTTGCCGGTGATGGAGGCGCCCATGAAGTTGGCCGCTGTACAGACCCAGAGAACTGCGATGGTGGAAACGCATACAGCAACCGGAGAAAGCTCGATGCCTAAGAATTCAGAGCCGTAGCCGACACAGGTGATCGCAATCGCGATATTGGCGAAAAGCAGCGAGACGCCGTATGTGTAGTTGGCCATGAAGTTGCCGGCCTTGCCAAAGGCGTATTCGGTATAGCCGCCCATGCCGGGACGCTTACTGAACATACCGCATTTCGCGAAAGCATAGGCTAAGCACAGAGAACCGAGCGCGGTAATCAGCCAGGACAGAATGGAAATGGTTCCGACTTCAGCGAGTTTTGTCGGGAGCATGACAATACCGGAACCCATCATATTGATCGCAGTCAGCAGTGTGAGCTGCGTTACAGACATTTTTGCACGATTTTCAGACATTTTTTTCCTCTCAGGCCTTCGGCGCCGGGGCGCCGAAGGAAGATTGACTTGGGATCTTTTTATTTACTTGGACTGCATCAGTTTGTTGGCAACGTCTTCTTTGAGAACGTAGCAGTAGACGCGCTTCTTACCGTTCTCATCCTTGACGTAAACACCCTGAAGTTCAGGTGCGAAGCCCGGCATGCGGGTCATCGCTTCTTCCCAAGCGAGGAAGTATTCCAGAACCGGACCGCCCCAGACTTCGCCCGGGAAGCAGCAGAGAACTCCTGGAGGATAGGGAAGAGCACCTTCTGCGGCAACACGGCCTTCGGCCTGATCAAGCGGAATCAATTCAGCGTCGCCTCTGATGAAAGCAAAGTGAGCGGCCTGCGGATTGATAACGGATTTCGGGAAATAGTCCTTGCGGAACATTCTCTTTTGCAGCTCTTTAATGTTTCTGTCTTTATAGAAATCGTGCATTTCCTGACAGAGCTGACGAATCGTGTAACCCTTGTAGCGTTCTTCATTGGCTTTATAAATAGCCGGAAGAGCTTCTTCAAGCGGAGCGTCATCGTCAAGCAGACGTTCGAATCTGGCGATCTGCGTTACGAGATGATCCATCTTCTCTTTGTCTTCGGCAGGAGTCATCAGGAAGAGAATGGAGTTAAGGTCATTCTTTTCGGGAATGATGCCGTTTTCGCGGAGATAGTTGGCAAGAATTGTGGCCGGTACGCCAAATTCTTCATACTCACCGGTTTCAGTATTGATGCCCGGTGTGGTAAGCATGAACTTGCACGGATCAACGAAATACTGATTTGAGCCGTAGCCTTCGAAAGCATGCCATTTTTCACCCGGGACAAACTTGAAGAAGTTCAGATCGGTTGCGATCTGAGCGGTCGGATAATCCTGCCACGGTGTACCGTTGACTCTTGTCGGGATGAAGGGCTTAATGTAATGGCAAGTCGCAAGAAGCAGCTTTCTGGCTTCAATTGTTGTGCGTACGCAGTCGGCCCACAGATTTCTTCCGGCTTCGCCTTCCTGCATCTTCGCGTTGACGTCCAAAGCGGCAAAGAGCGGATAGAAGGGGCTGGTGGAAGCATGCATCATAAAGGCGTTGTTCACAACCTTGTGCGGGATGTATCTTGCCTGACCCTTAATGTGAGAGTCCTTCTTGTGAATCTGAGAAGTCTGAGAGAAACCGGCCTGCTGTTTATGTACAGACTGTGTGACGAAAATGCCGGGGTCTTCAGGTCCGAGGTCCAAGAGCAGCGGAGAGGAGTCGCGCATCATCGGAATGAACTGTTCATATCCGACCCAAGCGGAGTCAAACAGAATGTAGTCGCATAGATGACCGATACGGTCAACAACCTGACGAGCATTGTAAATAGTGCCGTCGTATGTGCCGAGCTGAATAACGGCAAGACGGAACGGACGCTTTGCGTCAGCTTTTTCAGGAGCGACTTCACGAACTAAGTCGCGCAGATATTTTTCGTCAAAGCAGTGTTCGTCAATACCGCCGATGAAGCCGTAAGGATTGCGGCTTGTTTCAAGGTAGACCGGAGTAGCGCCGGCCTGTAAAAGAGCACCGTGGTTGACGGACTTGTGATTGTTGCGGTCGTAAAGAACCAGATCGCCCGGGGTCAAGGCGGCGTTCAGAACGACTTTGTTGGAAGCGGATGTGCCGTTTAAGACGAAGTAAGTTTTGTCCGCGTTGTAAATCTTGGCTGCGGCTTTCTGTGCTGCGAGCGGAGCGCCTTCGTGAATCAGAAGGTCA
The DNA here is from genome assembly GCF_943193095.1 of Parasutterella muris. Classification (NCBI taxonomy): domain Bacteria; kingdom Pseudomonadati; phylum Pseudomonadota; class Betaproteobacteria; order Burkholderiales; family Sutterellaceae; genus Parasutterella; species Parasutterella muris. Next base: position 5,185 of record NZ_CALPCV010000023.1, read on the forward strand.
CCCATGGAAACGTCGGCGTTGCACAGGTCGGAGCGGAAGATTTCTTCACCGAAGAAATCATAGAACGCGCGGCCAGCCGGGTGTCTGCGGTAATAAGCACCGCCCTGATGTCCCGGGCAGTCGAACTGGGCCTTGCCCTGACGAACATATTTGTTCAAGGAGTCAAAGAACGGGGGAAGAACTTTGCTTTCATAACGGAGCGCGGCTTCGTCAATCTGGCGGGCGTACAGACGGCGGTTGGTGGGTTCGTCATTAATGACGCCGACGATACGGCCGATCAGCTCTTTCGGGGTTTCCTCATTTGCGTTCAGCATAAGGAAAATGGGAAGACCGAAAGCAGAAGCGTCTACTCGTTTAAGACGACCGTTGCGGTAGTCTTCCAAATCAATGACGACAGCGGAAATCTCAGTTAAGTCTGCAGAGTTTAAATCCAGAACTTCGCGTTCAACGTCAAGGATGTTTCTGATCTTCGGGGATGCTGCTACTTTAAGTTTTTGCATAATAAAAGTCCTCGCCGCTTATTTATAAATAATGAGCGGTTATTAAATTTAGGAATCGATCTCTGTGTTTTGGCGATAAAAATCCTGTCCTGTATTCGTTAAGGACATAGAACCCCATGCTCGAAATTAACGAGCAGCCAAATTTAGAGATGTGATAGGAAAAAATAAGCGCGTTTCTTTTTCAAACAAAAAAGAAACGGAAGGACTAGCAGCCGGAAGAGGAAAACTTGTCAAACGAGAAGCATTCACGCATTAAAAACTGCGTGAGATGACGCGTGCGTCTCATGCCTATGTTAAATAGGCACTTGCCGATATTAAATACACACATGGCAGTATTCCTAATGGATAAAGATGATCGTGCTTGATCTTCTCAAGCACGGGTTTATTCTAGGCTTTGTCTTACAAAATGGCACATTTCGTAAACCTATTTCGGAGAAGCGAATAGTTGCAAAAAATATTTTTTAAGTAGCAAACTGCATAGTATTTTTAATGAAACTATTCATTCGGAGCGCTCCACTTGAAAATTATTAAATATCCAAATTCACCCTTTGAACTTCATCAGCCTTTCGATGCGGCGGGCGATCAGCCCAATGCGATTAAAGAGCTGGTGGAAGGGATTGAGGACGGACTGACTGCTCAGACTTTGCTCGGTGTAACCGGAAGCGGTAAGACCTATACCATGGCAAATGTGATTGCCCAAACTGGGCTGCCCACTTTAATCATGGCTCCGAATAAAACTTTAGCGGCTCAGCTGTACGCCGAAATGCGGGACTTCTTCCCTAAAAATGCAGTTGAATACTTCGTCAGTTACTACGACTACTACCAGCCGGAAGCCTATGTGCCGCAGCGCGACCTCTTTATTGAGAAGGATTCTGCCGTCAATGAGCATATCGAACAGATGAGACTTTCGGCTTCAAAGAGTGTGCTCGAGCGAAGAGACGTCATCATTGTGGCAACCGTGTCGGCCATTTACGGCATCGGCAGCCCCGAGTCATATACGGAGATGCGCCTCATCCTCAAAGTCGGAGAACAAATCGAGCAGAGAGACCTGATTTCCCACTTGGTGCGTATTCAGTACGATCGAAATGATATGGAATTCACGCGCGGAACTTTCCGTGTCAGAGGCGATACGATCGACGTTTTCCCGGCTGAGCATTCCGAAATGGCGCTTCGAATCCAGCTTTTTGATGATGAAATCGAAGCGATGTACTTCTTTGACCCGCTGACCGGAAAGGTGCGCCAGAAAGTGGATCGATTCGCGATTTACCCGACATCGAACTACGTCACGCCGAGAGCGGAGATTCTCAGAGCGATTGAAGCGATCAAGCAGGAACTCAAGGAGCAGGAAGCAAAGTTTATTGCCGAGGGCAAGCTGCTTGAGGCCCAGAGAATCCGCGAGCGCACGCACTTTGACTTGGAAATGCTCAATGAGGTCGGTTTCTGCAAAGGTATTGAAAATTACAGCCGCCACCTCGAAGGAACGAAAGAAGGCGAGCCGCCCGCGACGCTCATCGATTATCTGCCGAAAGATTCATTGATGTTTTTTGATGAATCCCACGTGCTTCTCGGGCAGATCGGCGGTATGTACCGCGGAGACAATGCGCGAAAGTCGACTCTGGTGAATTACGGATTCCGTCTGCCGAGCGCTAAAGACAACCGCCCGCTCAGATTTGACGAGTTCGAGCGCAAAATGCGCCGCTCTGTGTTTGTGTCGGCAACGCCCGCCGACTATGAGCTGAATCATTCTTCCCAGATTGTCGAGCAGGTGGTGCGCCCGACCGGGCTGCTCGATCCGGAAGTGGAGGTGCGGCCTGCTGCGACGCAGGTTGACGACGTGCTCGGAGAAATTAAAACCCGAGTGGCTAAAGGACAGCGTGTCCTGATCACCACGCTGACAAAAAGAATGTCGGAAGATTTAACCGAATTCCTGCAGGATAACGATGTGAAGGTTCGCTATCTGCATTCGGACATTGATACGGTCGAGCGTGTTGAGATTATTCGCGATCTGCGAGCGGGTGTTTTTGATGTGCTGGTGGGCATTAACCTGCTGCGTGAAGGCCTGGATATTCCGGAAGTCACGCTGGTGGCCATTCTGGACGCGGATAAAGAGGGGTTCCTGAGAAGCGAACGCTCCCTGATCCAGACGATCGGACGAGCGGCGAGAAACGCGGAAGGCAAGGCGATTCTGTATGCGGATCACATCACGGATTCTATGCGGCGGGCAATCGACGAGACGGCTCGCCGACGTGAAAAACAGCACGCGTACAACGTCGCGCACCACATCACGCCAAAGAGCGTGAAAAAAGAAATCCGAGACATTATTGACGGTGTATATAAAGAAGATATCCTGGAAGATGATTTTTCACGAATCGATGGTGATGATTACCAGGCGATGGATCCGAAGCAGCTCGCAAAAGAACTTAAGCGGCTCGAAAATGAAATGTTCGAATACGCTAAAAACTTAGAGTTCGAAAAGGCATCTCAGGTTCGAGACAAAATCGCCCTCATTAAGAGGCAGGTTTTCGGTGCGAGCGTGGATGGCGAGGAATCCGGAGCAAAGAATTAGGCAGAAACAAAAAAATAGTTTGCGTTATTAAGGATTACCCTTATAATTTTGCAAATGGTCGGTTTGCGCTATATCCTTATTGTATAAGCGCGTATTGCACCTTTGCGGTATGTGTGAAAAAAATTAAGTTCGACAATTAATCAAGAAATAAAAATGGTCAAAGTATTGTTTGTATGTATGGGGAACATTTGTCGTTCTCCTACGGCGGAAGCTGTCTTTAAAAAGATGGTGAAAGAGGCTGGCCTCTCTGACAAAGTATTGGTGGATTCGGCCGGTACGCACGGCTATCATGTGGGCGAAGCGCCTGACGTGCGTGCGCAGATCGCGGGACGCAAGCGCGGATACGACCTCTCTGAGCTGAGAGCCCGCCAGATTACCGCAGATGATTTCAGAGAATGCGATTTTATTCTCGCTATGGATTGGGAAAATCTGACCGCGATGCAGCAGATTTGCCCGCCTATGTATAAACACAAACTCGCGCTGCTGATGAGATACGCGAGTGAATACGATACCGCGGTGGTGCCTGATCCGTACTACGGAGGCAACGAAGGGTTCAACACCGTCCTTGATTACTGCGAGGACGCCTGCGAAGGACTTTTGGAAGTCGTCAAAAAACGCGCTTCAATGTACGTTCCCGGCTCATCCCTTTAAGTCGGAAATGACCGTCGCTTAGTTGTCGATTCGATAATCTGATGACGGAGACCTCATTCTGAGGCCTCCGTTTATTTTTCTCTTATTTCCTACAGTTGTGGTCGGAAATTATTAAGAGTATTATTTCCGACGTATTAGATCGGAAATAGTATGAAGCTTACAACCAAAGGACGTTTTGCCGTAACTGCGATGCTTGATATCGCGCTCCATGACCCGGAGCAGTATGTGACGATCGCGGCGATTGGCGAGCGCCGTCATCTTTCAAGCGCTTATCTCGAGCAGATTTTTGGAAAACTGCGTCGGGCCGGGCTGCTTGAAGGAATCCGCGGACCCACGGGCGGCTACCGCCTGTCCAAGCCTGCGGATCAAATCACGGTGATGCAGATTCTCGACGCGGTGGACGCCTCTCTTGAGAAGTCAGTCTGCGAGAAGGATCGAGACTGTTGCGACGGAGAAGGCGAGTGCATTACTTTTGATCTTTGGGACAGGCTCAACGAGGAAATGAGACGCTTCCTCAGCGGGATTACGCTGAAAGGACTTGCAGAGCAAAAACTTCTGAAAGACCAAGGCATCCAGAAGATTTCGATCGTCAGAAATTTAACCGAAAAATCACAGACAACCCCTCATTAAAGGCTCAGCCTTTTGGAGACACAAATGAAGTTCCCTATTTACCTTGATTATTCTGCGACCACACCGGTTGATCCGAGAGTTGTCGACAAGATGATTCCGTGGCTCTATGAAAACTTCGGCAACGCCGCAAGTACCAGCCATGAGTACGGCTGGAAAGCCAAAGAAGCGGTAGAAAACGCACGCGCCGAAGTGGCTAAGCTCATCAACGCTGATCCGAAGGAAATCGTTTGGACAAGCGGTGCGACAGAAAGCGACAACCTTGCGCTTAAGGGCGCCGCGCGCTTCCACAAAGACAAAGGCAAGCATCTGATCACCGTCAAAACAGAACACAAAGCAGTGCTCGACTCCATGCGCGAACTCGAGAGAGAAGGCTTTGAAGTGACGTATATGGACGTCAAGGAAGACGGTCTTCTCGATCTGGACGAACTGGCCAAAGCAATGCGTCCGGACACGACTCTGGTTTCCGTTATGGCGATCAACAATGAGATTGGCGTCATTCAGGATATCGAGAAGATCGGAGAAATGTGCCGCGAAAGAGGCATCCTTTTCCACGTGGACGCCACTCAGGCTGTCGGCAAGATGCCGCTTGACATGCAGAAGATGAAAATTGACCTGATGAGCCTTTCCGCTCATAAAGTCTACGGTCCGAAAGGCATGGGCGCGCTCTATGTTCGCCGTAAACCGCGTGTTCGTATCGAAGCCATCATTCACGGCGGCGGCCATGAAAGAGGCATGCGCAGCGGCACACTCGCGACTCATCAGATCGTCGGTATGGGCGAGGCTTATCGTCTGGCTCGCCTTGAGATGGATGAAGAATGCGCCCGTATCAAGAAGCTTCGCGACAAACTGCTCAAGGGCCTTTCGGAGATCGAGGCTGTTCATGTCAACGGAAGCATGAAACACAGAGCTTGCTTTAACCTCAATATGAGTTTTGCCTTTGTCGAAGGTGAAGCGCTGATGGCAAGTTGCAAAGATATCGCCGTCTCTTCCGGTTCTGCCTGCACATCCGCAAGCCTTGAACCTTCCTACGTTCTGAGAGCGCTCGGTATTGACGATGAGCTTGCGCACAGCTCGATCCGTTTCAGCCTCGGCCGCTTCACAACGGAAGAAGAGATTGACTACACCGTCAAACTGATCAAGGAAAAAGTCGCCGAACTCAGAGAAATGTCTCCGCTGTGGGAGATGTACAAGGAAGGCGTTGACCTGAAACAGGTTAAATGGACAGATCACTAAAAAGTAAAGGAATTTCAGATGCAATACAGCGATAAAGTCATGGACCATTTCAACCATCCGAGAAATGTCGGCCGGATGGATAAAAACGATCCCAATGTTGGTACCGGAACGCGCGGCGCACCTGCCTGCGGCGATGTGCTGAGCCTGCAGATCAAAGTGAATGACAAGGGCGTCATTGAAGACGCAAAGTTCAAAACCTACGGCTGCACAAGCGCGATCGCTTCAAGCTCTTTGGTGACAGAACTGATTAAGGGCAAAACCATTGAAGAGGCTGAACAGCTGAAGAACTCGGCGATCGCTGAAGAGCTTGAGCTACCTCCCGTGAAGATCCACTGTTCAATTTTGGCTGAAGACGCGATCAAGGCGGCCGTTGAAGACTATCGCAGCAAACAGGCGAAAAAGGAGCAGAAATAATGGCCGTTACGCTGACAGAAAAAGCCGCGCAGCACGTTTCCGAATTTCTGGCTAAGCGCGGTAAGGGGCTCGGTCTCAGAGTCGGAGTGAAAACCAGCGGATGCTCGGGCATGGCCTATGCCCTGGAGTTCGCAGACAAGCTTGAACCGGAAGACAACGTTTACGAAAGCTTCGGCATCAAAGTGATCGTGGATCCGAAGAGCCTTCCCTACATTGACGGAACAGAACTTGACTTCGTTCGTGAGGGCTTGAACACCGGCTTTAAGTTCAAAAATCCTAACGAAAAGGAAAGCTGCGGCTGCGGCAAGTCCTTCCACGTTTAATTCTGATTGGAGGCGGCATGGCGGCTTTGAATCCGTTTGAAATTTTTGGTCTTGCACCGAAATTTGATCTGGACGAGGATCAGCTTCAGAAGAAGTATCTGGAAGTTCAGCGCAAAGTTCATCCCGACCGGTTCGCCTCCGCGTCCGATGCCGAGAAACGTGTCGCTGAGCAATGGGCGGCACTGATCAACGACGCCTACCACAAGCTTAATGACCCGGTTGAGCGCGGCAAACTGCTGTGCTCAATGAAGGGCGTCGTGGTGGACGGAGAAAGAAGCGGAACTCTTGATGAAACTTTCCTCTTTGATCAGCTCGAGCGCCGGGAGGCGATCGCAGATGCGAAAGCGGCCGCTGACAGTGCAGAGCTGGATCGGCTTAAAAAGGAAATTGAGTCCGAGAGGCAGGATCTGATCCGCCGCGTCAAAGAGGCGCTTGATGATAAGTCCGATGCTGCGCTGGCGGCTGAGGAAATTAAAAAAATCATGTTCTTAAATCGCCAGCTTCAGGATTTTTCATAATGTCCCTTTTACAAATTGCTGAACCGGGCATGTCAACCGCTCCTCACGAGGAGCGGTTCGCTGTTGGTATTGACCTCGGAACCACAAATTCTCTTGTCGCGACGGTGCGTAACGGTGCGGCCGAAGTGCTCCTTGATGAGAGTGATCGGAAACTTCTCCCGTCGGTTGTTCATTACGGAGAAGACGGAAGCATTACGGTCGGCGAGGGCGCTAAAGAATTCGCCCGTACCGACCCGGTGAACACGATCGCGAGCGTAAAGCGCTTAATGGGGCGAGGCTCGGAAGAGCTTAAAAATCATCGCTATATGCCGTACGACTTTGTTCACGGTGAAGGGATGGTTCAGCTTAAGACCGCTCAGGGCGTCAAGAGCCCGGTAGAAATTTCCGCAGACATACTGAAGACGCTCAAGGCCCGCGCCGAGCAGACGCTTGGCGGTGAACTGGTAGGCGCGGTCGTCACGGTGCCGGCGTATTTTGATGACGCTCAGCGTCAGGCAACCAAAGACGCGGCCAAACTTGCGGGACTGAACGTTTTACGTCTGCTGAGCGAGCCGACCGCCGCAGCGCTGGCGTACGGATTGGACAACAGCGCCGAAGGTCTCTACGTCGTGTACGATCTCGGCGGCGGTACCTTTGATGTGTCCGTGCTTCGACTGACGAAGGGCGTTTTTGAGGTGCTTGCCACCGGCGGCAACAGTCAGCTCGGCGGCGACGATTTTGACCAGCGCCTGTACTGCTGGGTGCTTGATCAGCTGGGTAATCCGCTGCTGACAAGAGCTGACAGCCGCATGCTGATGGCAAAGTCCAAGGCCGCTAAAGAAAATCTGACCGGTGAAACGAAAACGACAATTCACGCCAAACTGTCCGGCGACCGAATTGTTAACCTGACGATTTCGCGCGAAGTCTTCAATTCGATTACGCATCATCTGGTTGAGCGCACCATTGAAGCGACACGCCGGACACTGAAGGACGCGAAGTTAAAGCGCGATGAAGTCAAGGGCGTGGTGCTTGTCGGCGGATCTACTCGTATGCCTTGTATTCGCAAGGCTGTGGCCGATTACTTTGAGCGCGAACCGCTGACCAATATCGACCCGGATGAGGTCGTAGCGATCGGCGCGGCGCTTCAGGCGAATCTTCTGGCGGGCAACCGCTCCGGCGACGATTGGCTTCTTCTTGATGTGACGCCGCTTTCGCTCGGCCTGGAAACGATGGGCGGTTTGGTCGAGAAGATTATTCCGCGCAATACGCCGATTCCGGTCGCGATGGCTCAGGACTTTACGACCTTTAAGGACGGACAGACTGCGATGTCTTTCCATGTCCTGCAGGGCGAGCGTGACCTTGCCGAAGACTGCCGCTCGCTCGCTAAATTCGCACTGCACGGAATTCCTCCGAATGTCGCCGGCGCAGCGCGTATTCGCGTCACATTCCAGGTTGACGCTGACGGTCTGCTTTCCGTCACCGCTCGTGAACAGAAAACCGGAGTGGAAGCCGCGGTATCCGTTAAACCGTCCTATGGACTCTCTGAGGACGAGATTACACGCATGCTGAAAGACTCCTACGGTCATGCGCAGGAAGATATGAAGACACGCGAACTTCGCGAGCAGAAGGTCGAGGCGGCGCGTCTGTTGGAAAGTGTATATTCCGCGCTCAGCCAGGACGGCGATCTTCTGAACGAGGAGGAGCGTGCTCGAATCGACGCGATGATCGCTAAGCTTGAGTCCGATAGAGCGCAAGATGATGTACAGGCCCTGAAGCTGTCGATTAAGCTTCTTTCTGACGGAACCCAGGATTTCGCGGCAAGAAGAATGAATCGAACTATTCTTGCAGCGCTTCAGGGAAAAACAGTTGACGAGGTTTAAATAATGCCGAAAATTACAGTTCTGCCCCATCCGACAATCTGCCCGAACGGCGCAGAGTTTGAAGCGCCTGAAGGTGCCAATCTCGCCCGCCGTCTGATTGCCAACGGTGTCAATATCGATCACGCATGCGAGTTCTCCTGCGCCTGCACGACCTGCCACTGCTATATCACGAAGGGCTTTGACAGCCTACCGCCGGCGGAAGACGCAGAGGAAGATCTGCTGGACGAAGCATGGGCGCTTCAGAACAATTCCCGTCTGACCTGCCAAACCAAGGTCGGCAGTGAAGATATTACTGTTGAAATTCCCAAATACTCGCGTAACCACGCAAGAGAGAACGGCTGATGACGCTGACTTGGAAAGACACTCAGGACATCGCGATTGAGCTTGCGGATACGTACCCCGATACAGATCCGCTCACGCTCGGTTTCGAAAAGATGCACGCGATGATCTGCTCTCTGCCGGTTTTTAAGGATGATCCTCAGGCGAGCAATGAAAAGATTCTTGAAGCGATTTTGATGGCTTGGCTTGAAGAACGCGAATAGCTCAGGCGCTTCACAGACAAAAAACGGCCGAAAATTTCGGCCGTTTTTTGTCTGCTTCGGATTTAGTAGAGATCCAGCTCTGTAGGCATGCCTTCCTTGGCGGCTAAACCGACCAGAATTGAGAGCGAAGACTCAAAGGTGAAGAGTCCCGCTTCCATCCGATCAAGAATATCGTCCGGTGTCATGAGTTCAAATTTTTCCACTTCACCGTCAACGTTGTGCGGACGGAATGAATCCGAAACATCAGCGTTGAAAAGGATTGTATTCTCCCGCATCCAGCCTTCGTGTACCGGGCGCGAAATCAGATGGCGGGAACAGAAATAAAACGCGATAGTACCCGGCTTAATGCCGGCTTCTTCATAAGCTTCGCGAGCCATCGCCGAAGGGAAACTCTCGTTCAGAGACACCATGCCCGCCGCACAGTTATCCCAGTAGCCCGGCCCGATCGCTTTCTTAAAGGAGCGCTGGGCGACCCACAGTCTGCCGTCCTCTGTGAACGGATTCAGGTGTACGGCAAACGTGGAAAAAGCGAACGGACGGCACATTGCCCGTTCAATTGCGGCCAATGTGCAGGCTCTGCCAAGATCGTGCATCGGAACGACGGGCAGCAGCTCATCGCGCCAAGCGAACACCTTGCGTTCAGCTTTAAAAATCTGAGAAACCGCGGCAAGCCTGCGTGAGGCCTGTGCCGAATCCTGAGCACTAAAAAGCAGAGCGTCTTCGCGAATCTCAAAAAAACGGAACCGCCGAACCAGAAACAGAGCGTCCTGACGCAGAAGATGACCGACCTGAACCCCGTTAAAGACAAAGGGGATTCGCTCGTCCGGGATCGGTACCGCGGCTTCTGCGCGCTTTTGCGCGATTAATTCGGCAATTCTCGTTTTTCTATCCATGGCAGCTCCGATTAGGCTTCAGGACGCATGTGCGGGAACAGCAGTACGTCACGAATGCTCGCGGAGTCTGTCAGAAGCATGACAAAGCGGTCAAGACCGACGCCGCAGCCGCCTGTCGGAGGCAGGCCGTATTCGAGCGCGCGGACATAGTCGGCGTCGTAATACATGGCTTCATCATCGCCTTTGGCTTTCAGATCGGCCTGAGCTTTGAATCGAGCCGCCTGATCCTGCGGATCATTCAGTTCGGAGAATCCGTTGGCAGTTTCGCGTCCGGCCATGAAGAGCTCAAATCTTTCCGTAATGCCTTTGCGAGTATCGGAGGCGCGGGCAAGCGGAGAGATTTCAACCGGATAGTCGATGATGTATGTCGGCTGAATCAGCTTGGCTTCAGTCGTGGCTTCGAACATCGCCATCTGAAGCGCGCCGATGCCAGCGTCTTCTTTGGCGGGTTCGCCCAAACGGACCAGTTCCTTGCGCATAAAGTCCGCGTCTTCAAGCTGCTCGGATGTGTATTGAGGCGCATATTTGAGAACCGCGTCTTTGGCGGTCAGACGATCAAACGGTTTGGTCAGATCGATCTCGTGGCCCTGATAGGAAATTTTCGCGGTGCCGATCGTGTTGACGGCGACGGTTCTCAGAAGCTCTTCCGTGTAGTCCATCAGCCAGTGGTATTCCTTGTAGGCGGCGTAGAACTCCATCATAGTGAATTCAGGATTGTGACGGACGTCAATACCTTCATTTCGGAAGGAGCGGTTCAGCTCGAACACGCGTTCAAAACCGCCGACCACGAGTCTCTTCAGATAAAGCTCCGGAGCGATTCTGAGGTACATGTCCATGTCGAGTGCGTTGTGGTGCGTGATGAACGGTTTGGCGTTTGCGCCGCCCGGGATCGGATGCAGCATCGGAGTTTCCACTTCCATGAAGAAGTGCTCCATCATGAATTTGCGGGTTTCTGCGATGGCCTTGGAACGAATGATGAATGTTCTGCGGGTGTCCTCATTCATGATGAGATCCACATAACGCTGTCTGTAGCGCATTTCCGGATCAGACAGACCGTGGAACTTGTCGGGCAGGGGACGAATGTTCTTGGTCAGAAGACGAAGTGTCTTGACGCGAACGGTCAGTTCTCCTGTCTTTGTAAGGAAGAGATCGCCGCTGACACCGATGATGTCGCCGATATCAATCATCTTTTTGAAGAAATCGTAGACTTCTTCGCTAACTTCCGTTTTAGTCAGGAAAAGCTGAATGTGACCGGTGCCGTCTTTGAGCGTCATGAAGCTTGCTTTGCCCATGACACGCTTCAGCATCACACGGCCTGCGAGAGTAACTTCAACCGGAGAAGCTTCGAGCTCTTCAGCAGATTTTTCTCCGTGAAGCCGACGGACGTCACCTGTGCGGTCCTTCTGCACGAAGTCGTTCGGATAAGCGACGCCGGCGGCTCTGAGCTTATCGAGTTTTGCCAGACGTTCGGCAATCAGATGGTTTTCCTGAACGGCAGACTCTTCTGTCTGCTGTTCGGCTTTTTCATTTTCGTTAGACACTTTTTCCTCCATTAATAATTCGGATATCTGTAATAGGCTCTTTCCCAAAGTCACTGCTGTTCAGGTATTCAAGCAGTTTGCGCGCGGTCTCTTCCGCGCTGACCAAGCCGCCCTCCGATTTGAGCTTTTTAAAGCGATCGACGCCGGGGAAGGCGTCCGGAGAGCTTTCGCGGATGCGCGCCTGCATATCGGTATCGACAACACCGGGAGCGGTCGAGGCAAGTTTTGCGCCGTTCACGAGACGCGCCTGATCTTCCGCGGTGACAGCAGTAAATCGGTCAAGCGCCGCTTTGGTTGAGCAGTACATGGCCCAGCCGGGGACGGATTTGCGTGCGGCGCCCGAAGAAATGTTCAGAACGCGCCGATCGGCTTTCCAGTCCTTTGTGTCGGCCAGAAATGCTTGGGTAAGAAGCACCGGAATTTCAAAATTAATGCGAATGCAGTCCACCGCGGCCTGCGGTGTTTGGTATTCAATCGGACCGACAGGGCCGAGAACTCCAGCGTTGTTGATGAGGTTAACGCGCTCGAAATCCTTGTATTCCTCACCCGAAAGCCACCAGCTCAAAAGTTCTACCGCGCCTTTTCTGTCAAGCAGGTCGGCGGAGAACTGCACAAATTCGCAGTCAATTTCTTTGGCCAGATTGACGAGTTCGGAGTTCGGCTTGCGCTCCATCGTGACGACACAGTCGCCTTTTTTCAGAGACTGACGAGCGAGCTCAAAGCCCAAACCTCGTGAGGCTCCGGTAATAATCGTTAAAGTACGCACGCTTTAGACTCCCTGTTTAAGGCTTGCTTCGATAAAGTTTTCAAGCGCGCCGTCCAGAACCGCAGAGGTATTGCCGGTTTCAACATTGGTTCTCAGATCTTTGACGCGGGACTGATCCAGTACATAAGAGCGTATCTGATGTCCCCACGAAATGTCGCTCTTATTGTCTTCCAATTCCTTCTGAGAGGCCTGACGCTTGCGAAGCTCTGCTTCATACAGACGGCTTTTCAGCACGTTCATCGCTTCTTCACGGTTCTGATGCTGACTTCTGCTTGTCTGGCAGGTCGCGACAATGCCGGTAGGAATATGCGTGATTCGAATCGCGGAATCCGTTTTCTGAATGTGCTGACCGCCCGCGCCCGAGGCTCGGAAAGTGTCAACACGCAGATCCGCAGGGTTGATTTCGATTTCAAAGGAATCGTCGATTTCGGGGACCACAAACACGGATGCGAATGATGTGTGGCGGCGGGCGTTGGAGTCAAACGGACTCTTGCGGACTAAGCGATGAATGCCGGTCTCGGTGCGAAGCCATCCGTAAGCGTAGTCTCCGCCGATTTTGATAGTGCACCCTTTGATGCCTGCGACGTCGCCTTCCGTCTCTTCAATGATTTCAGCATCAAAGCCCTGACGTTCCGCAAATTTCAGATACATGCGCTCAAGCATGCTCGCCCAGTCCTGGGCTTCGGTACCGCCGGCACCGGCCTGAATTTCAAGGAAGCAGTTCGCGGAGTCGTGTTCCTGATTGAACATCCTCTGAAATTCGAGGTGTTCGACCTTCTTTCTGAATTCGGCGACGTCCGATTCAACGGATTCAAGCGTACCGTCGTCGTTTTCTTCTTTAGCCATCTCGAAGAGTTCAAGCGCGTCCTGAAGGCCGCCTGTCAGCTCTTTGAGCGTGAGAACAATGTTTTCGAGATGCTTCTTTTCTTTACTGAGCTTTTGTGCTCTTTCCTGATCCTGCCAAACGTCAGGATCCTCTAGTGCCTGAGTGACTTCCTCAAGCTGGCGTTCTTTTTGATCGTAGTCAAAGATACCTCCGAAGCTCGCCCGTGCGGGCAAGGAGGTCTTCGGCAGTCGTGCCGATTAGATTTAGTCGTTCAACTTCCATTTGCTGCAGTTTAGTTTTTGATGGTAAAAAATGAAATTATAGAAGAGGTTAGGCCCCCCAATCGTCGACCTCGTCTTCCATGCTTTCTACAATGAGCTGTACGGAGGTTCGCCCGGCCCATTCATTCAAATCCAGCTTATAGGCCAAGTGCACGTTTTCGGGAATCTCGCGTCTTCTGCGGAACCAGATCGCGTTCAGCGTGCGGCCGTCTGTTTCCAACACAAGCTTTAGGTGCTGATCTTTGAGAATCTTTTGAGAGAGCACGCGGAAGTGGTTGGCAAAAAGCGGTTCGGTAAAGCCCTGTCCCCATACGTTGGAACGGATTTCCCGAACTAATTCCGCATTAAAGTCTCCCGCGCTGAGCTCGCCATCGGTCAGGACATTCTTTTCAAAGGCGCCGGGCTGCGCGGTGTCGGTGATCGCCACTTCAAAAGCTTCCTTAAAGAGTTCGAATTTGTCCGCGTGTATGGTGAGGCCTGCCGCCATGGCGTGGCCGCCGAATTTAACAATCATCCCCGGGTTGCGCTTATCAACCAGATCCAGTACATCGCGAAGATGAATGCCGGGGATAGAGCGGCCCGAACCCTTCAGATACTGCACGCCGTTTTCTTCCGAAGGCGCAAACGCAATGGTCGGACGATAGGTCTTCTCCTTGATGCGGGAGGCGACAATGCCGACAACTCCGCTGTGCCAGTTATCGCCCTTGATGGCGATGGAGTTGGTTTCTCCGACCGCGATTGTTTGCGTTTCAATGAGCGCTTCTGCCTGCATATCATCTTCAATGCTTCGTCTTTTCTTGTTGAAGCTTTCCAGCTGATCGGCAATGTCCAGCGCATGGCCGTAATCGGAAGTGCAGAGACACTCTACACCCAGTTCAATCGAATCTAATCGGCCTGCGGCATTGATGCGAGGACCGATTAAAAAGCCTAAATCCGACGCGTTTAAAAAGAGCGTGTTTTTACGGCTCTTTGTCAGGAGCGCCGAGATGCCGGGCTGCATGCGGCCTTCACGCATGCGCTCAAGGCCTTTAGAGACCAAAATGCGGTTATTGCGGTCCAAGGGAACCACGTCAGCCACGGTGCCGAGAGAAACCAGATCGATGAAATTCAGCAGGTTGGGCTGTTTGCCGCCCGCAAAAGCGTTTCGTTTTCTGAGTTCTGCGCGCGTAGCAAGCAAAACGTAAAACATGACGCCGACACCCGCAAGCGACTTGCTCGGGAACGTGTCGCCGTGCTGATTTGGATTCACGATTAGGGTGTCCGGGACGCGGCTTCCGGGAAGATGGTGGTCTGTGACGATCACATCAATGCCCAGAGACTTCGCATACTCAACGGCATCGTAGGAAGAAATGCCGTTGTCAACCGTGATGATCAAATCGGGTTTTCTTTCCGCCGCTCTTTTAACCAGGGGCGTTGAAAGGCCATAGCCGTCTTTTTCCCGATCCGGGATCAGATAGTCGACGTTTTTAGCGCCGAGCGCGCGAAGGCCGAGGCGGGCAAGCGAAACGGAGGTCGCTCCGTCGCAGTCATAGTCGCCGATGATCATGATCTTCTTCTGCGCTTGGATCGCGTCGGCAAGATGGGCGCCGGCGGCTTCACAGTTTAAAAGCTGATCCGGCGCAAGCATATTGTGAAGATCGTAGTTCATGTCTTCGGGAGACTTGACGCCGCGGGCGGAGAGGGCGTGCGCGAGCGGTTCCGAATAACCGCGGTTAATCAGCGCCTGTACGGTGTTGTGGTCAAAACGACGTGTTGAGAATTTTGTCATGTGTCCAATCCGGTGTTAGAGATTGCCGGCGCTAAGCCAATCAGCGGCGTGGTCGTATTTTTTTCTGAAGAGAGAAAAACCTTTTGCGGGCTCCTTGGTTCGTTCAACAATGCTGACACGCATGCCCGAGCACGCCACAAGACGCGGATGATACTTTTCAAATCCGACGCAGCCCTCCATGTAGGTGCGGAGTTTTTCAATGGTCTGATCCCAAGTCATGGTCCACAGTTCGGGGTCCTCTTTAACGCGAGGGTCCTCAAAATCGGTCATGACGCAGAGACGATCGCCTTCCGGACAATCCGGCCAGCCTTTTTTCGGGCTGACGATGTAATTTTTTGAGATGCCTGCCGCTTCAGCCACGCCTTTCGCATACGGATCGTCCGAGAGCAGACAGCGAATTTGGGTGTAAGGCAGCAGCTGTTCATCAAAACCTCCGCCGCTTACCCAGAACCCGTCAAGTCTCGGTTTGCCTTCTTGGTTTCTTCTGCGGTTCAGCTCACTTGAAGCAAGCGCGCTTTCAATTTCCTGATGAAGCTCTTCCCACTGCGATGCGTTTTCGCCGTCGGCGGGCGTTTTGAGCTTGCCTCTTTGCGCTTCCCACGGCACACAAATCGTGTTCCATGCCTGCTTGCGAACAAAGAAGAAGCGTCCGTCAAGGACCTGCACGTCAAAATTAAACCGTCTGGCAAGCGGAGAGAAAAGATCTCTCAGATCGCACTCGTCATCAATGTCAAAGGTGTCAGACGAAGATTCCAGCCGCCCGTCTTCAAACCGATAGCCGTTCAGAGACCAGAATTCCTGATCGACTTTAGGGCCGCCGAGTCCTTTCCACGTGTAGGGGGCGGTAGGCGCAAGCGTATCGCGCTGGCTCAGCAGCATCCAGAGCCATTGGGAGGCGGTAAAACCGGAAAGCGCCGGATTGGCGAACACGTCAGTGCAGCGAAAACTGTCACAGTCGGCTAAGAACTCGCGAAGCGAGGCGGGGGCGACGGCTTTGCCGAGCCGTTTTGTCTGCTCGGGCGAAAGAACCAAATTTGGGAATAAAAATATTGTGGCTGGCATAACCTTGCCATTTTAATAGTCGATGCGCGACAGCTAAAATAATTCGACTAACTTATTGGATAAGATTTGTGAAAAATAAACCGCTTTCGTCTCTGCCGTTTGAGTGGATGATCGGCTTGAGATACACGTTTTCCAGACGCAAGGGAAAGAGAGACGGATTTGTCTCTTTTATTTCCGGCATGTCCATGGCGTCGATTGCGCTCGGAGTGATGGCGCTCATCATCGTGCTCTCTGTTATGAACGGCTTCCAAAAAGAGGTCAGAGACAAGATGCTTTCCGTGCTTTCTCATGTGGAAGTAGTCTCCCTCGGTCTGCCGATGAAGGATTGGCAGAAAACCGCGGAAACGCTTGAAAAGAATAATCCGGAAATCGTCGGGGTGGCGCCTTTTGTCCGCGGTCAGGGACTGCTTTCGAGTGGCCGCAATGTCAAAGGCGTGCAGATCAGCGGAATTGATCCGGAGCGGGAAAAATCCGTCAGCGACGTCGCGCAGGCTATGACAGCGGGTTCCCTCAGTGATTTGAAGAGCGGCGAATTCAAAATCGTTATCGGTACGGATTTGGCCAGACAGCTTGGCGTTGTCCCGGGAGATCAGATCACAGTGATGATTCCGCAGGGGCAGTTTACGCCCGCAGGAACGATGCCGAGAATGCGGCAGTTTACCGTCGCGGGTGTCTTTAATTCCGGCCACTATGAATTTGACAGCGCGATGAGCTTTATCAATCTTGAGGACGCGGAAAAACTTTTTAGAACCTCCGCTCCGAACGGCCTGCGCATCAAGCTTGAAGATATGCAGGAGGCGCCCGCTGTAGCGGCCAAACTCAACGGTACAATGCCGAGCGGGCTGATTGCGATGGATTGGTCGCGCCAGAACCGTACATGGTTTGCCGCCGTGCAGGTGGAAAAACGCATGATGAGCATCATTCTTTTTCTGATTGTGCTCGTAGGCGCTTTTGGTTTGGTGTCTTCCCTTGTGATGACGGTTAACGCAAAACGCAGCGATATCGCGATTCTGAGAACTCAGGGCGCGACGCGTCAGTCCATCATGAAAATTTTCATGGTGCAGGGCGCCTTTATCGGCTGCATGGGCGTTTTAATCGGCGTCGGAGCGGGACTTTTAATCGCCTGCAACGTGGGCGCAATCGTCGGATTTATCGAGCATCTCTTCGGAGTGCAGTTCCTGCCGAAAGAAATCTACTTTATTTCTTCAATGCCAAGCGATCCTCGGGCTTCCGACATTGTTCCGATCGCGATTTTCTCTTTTGTTCTCGCGTTGGCCGCCACGGTATACCCGAGCTGGCGTGCCGCCAATATTGAACCGGCGGAGGCGCTCAGATATGAATAACAAAGTTGTGCTGAAAGTCAAAGGTCTGACAAAAATCTTCAAAGAAGGCAAAGACTCTTTGGAAGTGCTCAAGGGCATAGATTTAGAAGTTGAAGAAGGCGTCTCCGTGGCGATTGTGGGTACCTCGGGCAGCGGCAAGTCCACTTTGCTCCAGTGCTTGGGCGCGCTCGATACCTTTGATGCCGGCAGCGTAGAAATTGACGGAGAAAATATTGCCGATCTGAGCGAAAAGCAGCGGACGCAGATGCGCAACCGAAAACTCGGTTTTGTGTATCAGTTCCACCATCTGCTGCCGGAATTCACGTCGCTGGAAAACACGGCGATGCCGCTCAAGATCAGACGGGTTCCGGCCGCTGAGGCGCAAAAGCGTGCGGAGCATCTGCTGGCTGCGATGGGACTTGAAGAACGCGTGGATCACCTTCCGAGTCAGCTCTCGGGCGGAGAGCGTCAGCGTGTCGCGATCGCGCGCGCCGTGTGCGGCTCTCCGGTTTGTCTGCTCGCCGATGAACCTACCGGAAACCTTGACCGGGAGACCGCGGTTTCAGTGTTTGATTATTTGGTGCGTTTAACGCGAGATGAGAAACTCACGCTGATTATCGTGACCCACGATCCGGAGCTTGCCGCGCGCTGCGACCGCATCTATCGGCTGAAAGCGGGCCGACTGATCGCGGAGAAGTAAATCATGAAGTCGCGCTGGATCGATACTCATAATCACCTCTTTGTTCTGCCGCACGAGCAGCAGAAGGCGGAAGTGACAGATGCCCGCGCCTGCGGAGTGGCAGCGGGTTTGGTATGCGCGGGAGGAACGGATAATTTTGAAGCTGCGATCCGGTGCGCTCACGAGTGGGATTCCTGCTATGCGCTCGCGCTGCACCCGCTATACCTGCGTGAAAGCTGGCGTTCAGATCTTCAGGTTTTGGAGGATGCGCTCTTAAAAAATCGAGAGGATCCGCGTCTTGCGGCGGTGGGCGAGTGCGGTCTGGACTTTTCCGATGACTGTTCCGTGCCTCGGGATATTCAGGAAGCGGTTTTCTCCGAGCATCTGAAACTCGCCCGAAGGTTAAAGCTTCCTTTAAGTCTGCACGGCCGAGGCGCTATGGATATCGTGCTCAAGCATTTGAGACGCATTCAGCCGCTCTGCGGCGTGATTCACGCTTTCAACGGAAGCGCGGCACAGGCTGAGCAGTTTATTAAGCTCGGATTCAAAATCGGATACGGCGGCGCGATGACGTACAACGGCTCAAAGCGGATACGCGCGCTGCTTGCTGCGCTCCCCGAGCATGCCTGGGTGCTTGAGACGGACTGTCCGGATATTCCGCCGAGCCGAACCCGTGAGCGGGAAGAAAATCCGCAGAGCGTTCTTGCCGATATCGCTGATTACGGCTTGGAGGCCGCAGAACTGCGCTCTATCAGTCCTGAAGAATCGTCTCGGCAGTCGCTGAGAAACACGCTTGAGGTTTTTCCCGCGTTCAGCGCGATACTGGCTGCCGCGCCTCAATAGCGGAAATTTGGGGTTGGCTGGGCATTTTTCCTTAACCGGAAAAATTGTGCCCGTTATCGGCAAATAGCAGAGGGCGGTTGATTAAGATTATGAGAAGCTGTTGAATTTATCTATGTTTTTCCGAATCAATATGGCTTTCGGAGCCGATATTTATCAATAAAAAGGACTAGGAAGTGAAACAAATTTTACTGGCTGTAACCGGCCCTGACAGTTTCGGCGTGGTGTACACGACCGCCAGCGCGCTCAGCAAACTCGGCTGCAACTTTATCAACATGAATCAGACAACTCTCTGCAATCAGTTTTCTTCTCTGATGATTGTTGAAAAGCCCGAGGAATTGTCTAATGAAGACATTCAGCAGTCGGTTAAGAAAGAACTTTGCGAAAAGGGCTTTGACATGTCCGTTACGACTCGGGATATTGTCAGGGGAGAAGAGACGCTCACGGAGGGCGAACCTTTTGTGATCACGGTTGACGGACCGCAGGAAGGCTCAAAAGATATTCTGACCGCGTTCACGCATGTCTTTTACGAGGGCCGTATCAACATTGACAGCTTCCGCTCGATCGAGCAGCCGACTGATGAAGATGGCAAACCGCTTGAAAAGGCCCGTGTGCTTTTAGTCTTTGAAGTGACGGTCCCTTTTGACGCGGACCGCAAGGCGCTTCATCGCACGCTTGCCGATATCGCTCATGATCGTCATTTATCCATGAGCATGCAGCACAGAAGAATTTTTGAGGCGATTCACCGCATTATCGTCGGGTAATCAAATACGGAATGGAATATTAGAAATGCTTACAGAACGCGAAGTAACCTCCACTATTGATATGCTGAGAAGCGAACATCTGGATGTTCGCACCATCACACTCGGCCTTAATCTTTTTGACTGCGCCAGCGACAATTTCGACACATTTGCCTACAGAGTCCGTTCCAAGATCAACCGCCATGCGAAAAACCTGGTATCGATCTGCAACGAAGTCGGTGACCGCTACGGCATTCCGGTGGTCAATAAACGCATTACGGTTTCTCCGATCGGTACTGTCTGCGCCGGCTACAGCAGAGATCAGATGGTTAAAGTCTGCAAGCTGCTGGATGAATGCGCAGAAGACGCGGGTGTTGATTTCCTCGGCGGTTTCGGTGCCTTGGTGGAAAAAGGCATTACTCCGGGAGAGAAGAATCTGATCGACGCACTTCCTGAAGCGCTCAATATCACTAATCATGTCTGCTCGTCCATTAACGTCGGACGTACCAGAACCGGCATCAACATGGATGCGGTCAAGCTGATGGGTCAGCGAGTTTTGGATGTAGCCAACATGACCGCCGACAGAGACGGATTAGGCTGCTGCAAACTGGTGATCTTCTGCAATATCCCCGAAGACGTTCCCTTTATGGCGGGCGGCTATCTCGGCGTCGGCGAAGCCGATGCAGTGATCAGCGTCGGCGTCTCCGGCCCCGGCGTGGTGAAAAAGGCGATTGACCGAGCCGTCAGAAGAAGAGGCGAAAAAGTCTCTATCACTGAAATTGCGGAAATTATCAAGAACACGGCCTTCAAAGTGACGCGCGTCGGTGAATTGATTGGAACCGAAGTCGCTCAGCGTATGAACCTGCCTTTCGGTGTGGCTGACCTTTCTCTTGCGCCGACTCCTGAAGTTGGCGATTCCGTGGGCGAAATTTTCCAGAGCGTCGGACTTTCCTCTATCGGCGCGCCCGGTTCAACAGCTGTTTTAGCCATGCTGAACGATGCGGTGAAAAAAGGCGGCGTGTTTGCTTCTTCTTCCGTCGGCGGTCTCTCGGGCGCTTTCATTCCGGTGAGCGAGGATGCAGCGATCGCCTCCGCAGCCGCTTCAGGACGCCTGACGCTTGAAAAATTGGAAGCTATGACCTGCGTCTGCTCCGTCGGTCTGGACATGATCGCGATTCCGGGCGACACTCCCGCGGAGGTGATTTCCGGAATCATCGCCGACGAATGCGCGATCGGCATGATTAATGCGAAGACGACAGCGGTTCGCCTGATCCCGGTTCCGGGCAAGAAGGTCGGAGAGCGCGCGGAATTCGGAGGCCTCCTCGGAGGGGCTGATATTATGCCGGTTCAGCAGGGCAGCGCCGCCGGCTTTATTAATCGCGGCGGTCGCATCCCCGCACCGATTCACAGCTTTAAGAACTAAAGGTATTTGATGATTACACGCATTGATAAAAATAATCGATTCAGTGAGGCGGTCGTTTGCAACGGCGTTGTTTATATTTCGGGCCAAGTCGATTTGAAGCGCGTGAGAAGTGCCGAAGAACAGACGCAAAATGTGCTCGAGATTATTGACGATCTGCTTGCGCGCAGCGGCTCCGACAAGGAACATATTCTTCGCTGTACGGTTTATTTATCCAATATGGGCTACTTCCATGAAATGAATCTTGCGTGGGAGAAATGGGTCAGCAAAGAGAATCCGCCGGCTCGTTCGGTGATCGAATCCGCTCTGCCTGATCCGTCATGGAAAGTGCAGATCTCAACGGTGGCAGTGGTTCGAGACTAACCTAAAGAAAAAAGAGACATTATTGACGGATTGGGTAAAATAATACCCCTGCGATCTTGAAGGCAGATTCTGTTTCAGGACTGCCTTTTTTCATCGGACAGGCCCTAAAAACACCGCCCTTGGGACGGAGGTTTTTAGGCCTTTTTTAGTTTGTTTTTTTATTGCCTTGTATACTTGCTGAATGTCGGAGTTTGCGTCCGCAGAGAGTGGAAAATCTCAGCTGTCGTCAGCTTAGCGCTGATGCGGTCGAGGCAGTAAATGTATTGATGGCCGGACAGGCTCGGTTAGCCTGTGAAATGAACGGAGAGATCCGTTAATCGGCGCGCTAAAGGCGCTGTCAGCAGGAAACCGTCCGAACCTTCTGCCGCAGCGGCTGAGGCCGTCGCCGTGGTCCGGAATTTCCGTCACTCGTGACGGGAAGAATGTCAAAGTTTCATCGTTGAAAGAAAGAATGGACGAGGATAAGAAAGTAATTAACCTGGCCGACGTTCGACGTATTATCGAGCCTCTATATGAGGGTCAGGTTCTGTACACGGGTGAGCCTGTGTTAGCGCATGCCGAAGGCGTTGTTGATATTCTCAGAGGAATTCGCGACGACGATGATTTGCTCGCGGCCGCCTATCTTTTCTGTGTTTGGAATCAGCTCAAGAACCCGAAGGAATGGCTGACCGGCCACTTTGGCAAACAAGTCTGCGAGCTCGTTGAGAATCTCAAAGTCGTGATTGACGTGAGTGAGAAGGCGAGAAAAAGAGAGGGCGACGCCAAAATCAGCGAGCAGCCCGATGCGGTCAGACGTCTTCTGCTGGCTCTCTGCCAAGACCTGCGTGTCGTACTGCTTCGTTTGGCTTCTCGTCTTCAGACGCTTCGCTACTTTGCCGCTTCTAAGGCGCCCGGAGCGAAAGAATACGGGGCGGAGACGCTTGCGCTTTACGCACCGCTTGCCAACCGTCTTGGTATTTGGCAGATGAAGTGGGAGCTTGAGGACTTATCTCTGCGCTTTACCGAACCGGAAGTCTTCCATTCCATTGCGAACGCGCTTGAGGAAACGCGCGAAGAACGTGTCGCTTCGATTCAGGATGCAGTCCGAGGCATTCAAAATCTTCTCGCCTCCCACGGCATCCAGGCTTCCGTTTCGGGACGCCCAAAGCACATCTATTCCATCTGGAAGAAGATGGTAAAGAAAAATCTGAAATTCGAGCAGCTCTTTGACGTCCGTGCGGTGCGAATCATCGTGGACACCGTGGAAAAGTGCTATGAGACGCTGTCTCTTATTCAGGGTACGAGCGAAGTTCTTTCCAAAGAGTTTGACGATTACATCGCAAAGCCTAAACCCAACGGATATCAGTCGCTGCACACCGTGATTCTCGGCTCCAGAGGCAAACCTCTGGAGATTCAGATCAGAACCCGGGCGATGCATGAATTTGCTGAACTTGGCGTAGCGGCGCACTGGAGATACAAGGAAGGCTCAAAGCGTAAAGCCGGAGAGCACGAAGAAGACCGCGTGGCGTGGCTTCGACAGATGCTCGCATGGAAGAGCGACATTCAGCACTCCCCGACTCCAGAGAGCGTCAAAGATCAGAATATCTATGTTCTGACGCCTCAGGGCAAGGTTCTGGATTTGGTTGCGGGCAGCACACCGATCGACTTTGCCTACCATCTGCACACGGAACTCGGTCACCGCTGCCGCGGTGCGAAAGTCGACGGCGTGATGGTGCCCCTGAACACGCCGCTGCAGAGCGGACAAACCGTAGAGATTATTACCGCCAAAACCGGGGCGCCCAGCCGCGACTGGCTGAATCCGGACCTTGGTTTTACCGCTTCTCCGCGTTCAAGAACTAAAGTTCGTCAGTGGTTCAATGCGCAGGAAATGCAGCAGGCCTTGGCGAGCGGACGCGAAAAAATTGACAAGGATCTCGCAAGAATCGGTAAAACCGCTGTCAAGCTGGAAGATTTAGCCAAACGTCTGGGTTTTACCTCGGTTGATGATCTTTGTCTTGCCGCCGGGAAGGATGAGCTCGGACAGAGAGCGATTGAAAATGTTCTCATGCCCAGAGCTGAGACGCCCGAGCATGAGGATGTTCTCACGACGGTTAAGAAGCCCGGGCACAGTGAAAAAGGCAAGGTGCTGGTGGCTGGCGTGGACTCCCTGCTCACGCAGCTTGCCCGCTGCTGTCATCCGGTTCCCCCGGACGAGATCGTGGGCTTTGTCACACGCGGCAGAGGCGTGACGGTTCATCGGGCCGACTGCCCGAATATCCGCTCGCTGGATGAATCCGGACGCGACCGTTTGATTGAGGTCTCCTGGACGCATGATCAGACAGCGGTGTTCCCGGTTGAGATTTTGGTGATCAGTCAGGACCGTGTCGGTCTTCTCAAGGACATTACGGAAGTGTTCTCGAGAGAAAAGGAAAGTATCGTTGCGATGCAGTCCGCAAAAGTCAAAGGTGATGTGCACACCACATTTACGATTGAGATTCGCGGAAAAGACGATCTGGCCCGTACACTGAGCGCGATTCGGGAGGTTCGCGGGGTTTACAGCGCAAGAAGAAAGTAAAAAATTGCTTCAGTTTTACTTTTGACTTGTCAAAGTAAAAAAATACTTGTATAGTCACGTCTTCCTTAGGCACGTAGCTCAGCTGGTTAGAGCATCACCTTGACATGGTGGGGGTCGTTGGTTCGAGTCCAATCGTGCCTACCAAGGAAACACAATTCGATTACGCGGTAACGCGACAGGCACGTAGCTCAGCTGGTTAGAGCATCACCTTGACATGGTGGGGGTCGTTGGTTCGAGTCCAATCGTGCCTACCAGAATTCTAAAAAAGCCCCGATTTTCGGGGCTTTTTCTATATCTGCGGTGGTTAGGCTTTCGGTTTTTCCGTATTCTTTACGATTGCCATCGCGCTCGCCACCATGGAACTGATATCGGCGAGGTTGGCAGGAAGCAGCAGTGTGCTGCTCTTCTGAGCGATATTGCCAAACGCTTCCACGTATTTTTCTGCAACCTGCAGGTTGACAGCCTCAAGGCCCTTGTTCTGAGCGATTGCCTCTGCGACCAATCGGATCGCTTCAGCCTGAGCTTTTGCGACGGCTTCGATCGCTCTGGCTTCGCCTTCGGCCCGATTAATCGCCGCCTGCATTTCACCTTCAGACTGAGCAATCATGGAAGCGCGTTCGCCTTCGGCAACGTTGATTTCTTTCTGTCTCTGACCTTCGGATGTCGCGATCACAGCGCGTTTTTCCCGTTCAGCCGTAATCTGAAGCTGCATCGCGCGGAGAATTTCTTTCGGCGGCGTCAGATCCTTGATCTCGTAGCGAAGAACTTTTACGCCCCATGTCTGGGCCGCTTCGTCAACGGCCTGAACAACACGGGCATTGATTTCCTCACGTTCTTCAAACGTTTTATCGAGCGACATGGTGCCGATCACGCTTCTGAGCGATGTCTGAGCAAGCTGAGTAATGGCCATGACAAAGTCGGATGTTCCGTAGCTCGCAAGCTCGGGATTGGTGACCTGGAAATACAGAACACCGTCTACCTGCAGCTGAGTGTTGTCTTTTGTGATGCAGATCTGACTTGAAGTGTCCATCGGAATTTCCTTCAGTGTCTGCTTATAGGCGACCTTATCGATCAGCGGGACGATAAAGTTAAGGCCCGGCTCGAGCACGCTGTGGAATTTACCGAAGCGCTCGACCACCCAGGCTTCCTGCTGCGGAACGACCTTGACGGCGTCGCGGATAAAGATAACCGCGAAGACGGCAAGTAAAAGAATAAAAAAGCTAAAGCCTCCTAATGCGATTTCCTGCATTACTTCTCCTTGTGAAATTTAATAATTAAAGTGTTTGCGTTCATACCCGTGATCGACCAGAGACCGGGCTTTAAAGTCTGACCTTTTTCTGCAGCCGCCTGCCAATGCGTGCCTCGGAAAAAAACGTCGGCCGTGCCGTCTTCTTTCCAGTGCTCGACGGTGACAATTTGGCCGTCATTCAGATTCTGAATCTGAGCGGCGTCCAGGGTTTTACGGCCTGTGTCATTTTTCTTTTTAAGAGAAAGCTGCACGCAGCCGATAATGCCGAAAAGGGCGAAGCCGAGCAGCTGAGCCGTAAAGCTCAGGCCGACAACTGCAATCACAAAGGCAGCGATGGCAGACAGCCCGAGTATCAGCAGATAGAAGGTGCCAAGCAGCATGTCGGCGCCTGCGAGCACGACAGCGACAATGAGCCAGAGAAAATATAAATCAAACACGTTTTCTCCTTAAAAACTAGAGTGTTTCGCCGAGCGGTTTAAGCGTACCTTCAATCCCGGCGATGACACCAAGAAGGATAAGCGACTTCTGCTCACAGCAGAAGACATCTTTGGGATTAAACCATTCATTGAGCGTATGGGTGCCGTATTCTTCGCCGCCGCGGCCCAAAGTCACAGCCGGAATGTTTCTCGCGATGGCCATATTGGTATTGGTACAGCCGCCCGGAAGGAAGTTCGGCTCTCTGCCGACCGCGAGTGTGGCCAGTTTTGTAAGCTGAATAATTCGCGCGTTATCCGGCTGAGATCCCGCAGGCACGTCCAGGATTTTGCGGTAAGTGACGCTGATGCGGCCGCTGCAGCTGTCTTTTGGGTTTTCCGCTTCAGCTCTCGCTTCAAAAGCACGAATGAATTCATCATCGAGTCGGTTCAATTCTTCCTGACTGTTCGAGCGGGCGTTGATTTTAAAGGTCGCTTTCTGAGCAATCCCGTGGATTGCTTGACCGCCTTCAATCAGGCTGACTGTGAAGGTGGTTTTCGGATCCGTCGGAACTTTGATTTTGGTCATCTCGGCGATCGCGAGAGCGGCGGCGTGAATCGCGCTCGGTCTCTCGCAGGCGGTCCAAGCGTGCCCTCCGGGCCCTTCGAATGTGACTTCCCAGTCGACGATTCCGGTCGCGTTTGCATAAAAAGTTTCTCCGCTCGGTCCGTCAATGGAAAGCGTGGCTAAAAGCTCGGTTTTCTCTTTAAGTTCATCGAGTACCCAGGCCATGCCCTGCATACCGCCAAGTCCTTCTTCGCGCACGGTGCCGGCAAAGTAAATATCATGCACGGGCTTCAGACCGGCGTCTTTCAGCGCGCGCAGCACGGCAAGGTTTGCGGCAAGCGCACGTGTGTCATCGCAGATGCCGGGGCAGTGCAGACGTCCTTCTTCGTCTTCCCGGATTTCCTTGACATCGCCAAAGGAGAAAACCGTGTCAAGGTGTCCTTCAAGCAAGACAGACTTTCCGGAGTTGGCGCTTCCCGTGACTTTGCCGAACACATTGAAATGCTCATCCATGACGACATCGGTTAAGCCGGCCTCCTCGAGCATCTGCATGTAGCGGCGCGCTTTCTTTTCTTCATGCCCGGTCGGAGCTTCAATCAGCGTGAGTTCCTTTTGGTCGCGAATTGTCTCGGGGAGGCGGTCTTTGACGGAGGCAAGCGCATGACAAAAGCGGGTGTCTTCAGTAAGTGTCTGAACGGCGGCTTTGAGGTCCTGAGCAAGAGTTTCCATTGTGGGTTCCTTTATATAATTTGAGGCTGCGATTTCTTTATCTTATGCCATAAGTTAGAAAATCTTGTAGGAGTTTTTGTGCTCATTTCATTTTTTACATTGATATTGGCTTTTTGTGTCGGAATCCTTTCCGGACTTTACTTTCGAAAACGCGTCAGCGGTTTTATCGGGATAGTTCTGTCATGGGTTATCGGAGCCTTTGTCGCGGTTCTTCTGACATACGGCTGTCTCAAAGTGCTTCTTTGGACGGATGTGATCACAAGCGTGAATACCGCCTGGTTTATTCGACAGTGTGTCTGGCTTTCCGTACTTGCGCTGATTGGTGTTTTCCTGAGCGGCAAGGCGCTGAATAAATCGGAGTAACGTTTCGTGCGCCTTAAATGGTAGAAACAATCGCTCAAGAGCGCCTCTGAGCTGATAAAATCGATGTTTTGCGGATTTCGGCGCCGTTGCCTAGGATGCCGTTTCCTGCGGGATCGCTGTTCGTTTGTGCAAAAAGCCCGCATTAAAACTGAAAAGAATTTTTGGAGATTAGGTTAATGATAGAAGTTATACTGCCTGACGGATCCA
This sequence comes from Parasutterella muris, assembly GCF_943193095.1. Taxonomy (NCBI): domain Bacteria; kingdom Pseudomonadati; phylum Pseudomonadota; class Betaproteobacteria; order Burkholderiales; family Sutterellaceae; genus Parasutterella; species Parasutterella muris. Next base: position 33,005 of record NZ_CALPCV010000023.1, read on the forward strand.
AGCGCGAATTTGACGCGCAGGTTACCGTCGGAGATGTTGCGGCCTCAATTGGCGCCGGGCTTGCCCGTGCAGCCCTCGCCGGAAAGGTAAATGGAAAACTGGTCGATCTTTCGACTCCGATTACTGAAAACAGCACAGTAGCTATCATCACGGACAAGGATCCGGAAGGCCTTGAGATTATCCGTCACTCTACCTCCCATCTGATGGCGCAGGCAGTCAAGGAACTGTTCCCGGACGCTCAGGTCACAATCGGACCGGTTATTGAAAACGGTTTCTATTATGACTTCTCGATGCCGCATTCTCTGACGCTTGAAGATCTGCCCAAAATCGAAAAGAAAATGGATGAGATCGTCAAGCGCGATTTGAAGATCGAGCGTGAAGAAATGGACCGTGATGAAGCGGTCAAGTTCTTCAAGTCTATCGGCGAAAGCTACAAAGCCGAGATCATTGAATCCATTCCTTCCGGTGAAACGATTTCTCTGTACCGTCAGGGCGACTACGTGGATCTCTGCCGCGGTCCTCACGTGCCGAACACCGGACGTCTTAAAGTTCACAAGCTGATGAAGATCGCAGGCGCCTATTGGAGAGGCGACAGCAAGAACGAGATGCTTCAGCGCATTTACGGTACCGCCTTTGCGAAGAAGGACGAGCTTGCTCAGTACCTTCATATGCTTGAAGAAGCTGAAAAGCGCGACCATCGCCGCCTCGGCAAAGAACTCGATCTCTTCCACTTCCAGGAAGAAGCTCCGGGTCTGGTTTTCTGGCATGCTCGCGGCTGGGCTCTTTGGCTGCAGGTCGAGCAGTACATGCGCAAGGTGTATCAGGACAACGGCTACATGGAAGTCAAGGCTCCTCAGCTGCTTGACAGAACGCTGTGGGAGAAATCCGGCCACTGGTCCAAATACAAAGAGAATATGTTCACGACAGAGTCGGAGAATCGCTACTATGCGCTCAAGCCGATGAACTGCCCGGGTCATATTCAGATTTTCAACAGCGCCGTTCGCTCTTATCGCGATCTGCCGATCCGCTACGGTGAATTCGGCGCCTGCCATCGCAACGAACCGTCCGGCTCTCTGCACGGTCTGATGCGTGTCCGCGGCTTCACTCAGGACGACGGACATATTTTCTGTACTGAAGATCAGATTCTTTCCGAATGCACGGAATACACCAAACTGGTCCAGAAGGTTTATGACCATTTCGGCTTCCATGACATTTCCTACAAAGTGGCCACTCGTCCCGAAAAACGAATCGGTGACGATGCGACATGGGATAAAGCTGAAAAGGCTTTGATGGACGCGCTTGATTCCGCGGGCATCAAGTACGAAATCCTTCCGGGCGAAGGCGCTTTCTACGGTCCGAAGATTGAATATCACCTGAGAGACTCGCTCGGCCGCGGCTGGCAGTGCGGAACAATTCAGGTCGACTTCCAGATGCCGGGCCGACTCGGTGCCGAATATGTGACCGAATCGAACGGACGTGCGACACCGGTGATGCTGCACCGTGCGATTGTCGGCAGTTTGGAACGCTTTATCGGCATGCTGATCGAGCACTATGCCGGCCAGCTCCCGCCCTGGCTTGCTCCGGTTCAGGTCGGTGTGGCCAACATTACCGACGATCAGGCTGACTATGCTCAGGAAGTCGTCGCAATGCTTAAAAAGGCCGGACTCAGATCGGAAGCGGATTTGCGGAATGGCAAAATTACATATAAGATTCGCGAACTTAGCTTGCAAAAACTGCCTTACATCCTGGTCGTAGGCGCCAAAGAAAAGGCAGAAGGCAAGGTCGCGGTACGCGTTCGTGGCGGCAAGGATCTTGGCACCATGAGCGTAGAAGATTTTATTAAGCTTGTTCAGGAAGACGTGGAAACACGCCGCAACGTGAACAAAATCGATTAATTAACTGGAGACAAACATAGCTCAGGAACGCACACACCGGATCAATGGCGAGATCCGAGTGCCAGAAGTACGCTTGACCGGTCTTGACGGTGAGATGATTGGCATCGTCAAGACTTCTCAGGCATTAGCCATGGCTGAAGAGGCAGATGTTGATTTAGTAGAGGTCGCGCCGAATGCGAGACCTCCGGTCTGCCGTCTGATGGATTACGGCAAGTTCCGTTATCAGGAACAAAAAAAGGCTCAGGAAGCCAAGGCCAAACAGAAGGTTATTCAGATCAAGGAAGTTAAGTTCCGTCCTCAGACGGACAAGAACGACTACGATACGAAGATCCGCGCTTTGACCCGCTTCATCACCGACGGCAATAAAGCCAAGGTGACTCTGAGATACCGCGGCCGTGAAATGGCCCATCAGGAATTCGGAACCGATCTTCTGAACCGAGTCAAAGAGGATCTGGCGGAAATCGCACAGGTCGAGTCTTTCCCGAAATTGGAAGGACGTCAGATGATTATGGTTCTTGCTCCGAAGAAAAAGAAGTAACAAATCTAACGCTTAAATTTGTTGACTCTTTTTTGTAGTATCATTACGCTCTGCTCTCGAGCAGGGCAATAAGTGAAACCAGGCTGTCAAGTTTTCCAGTGTTTGGAAACGCCTGCAATCATCTAAAAATAAGGACTTAGGCAAAATGCCCAAGATGAAAACCAAAAAAGCCGCAGCGAAGCGCTTCAAAGTTCGCTCCGGCGGTTCTATCAAGCGTGCACACGCTACAAAACGTCATATTCTCACAAAGCGCACGACTAAGAATAAACGTCAGCTGCGCGGCATGTTAACCATCTGCGAACAGGACGTTAAAGAAGTCCGTCGCATGTTGCCTTACGCTTAATTTAGAGGAGATTTAAGATGCCCCGAGTAAAACGTGGTGTAACGGCGCGTGCCCGTCATAAAAAAGTTTTTAAGCTGTCCAAGGGTTTTTCCCTTCGCCGCAATAATGTTTACCGTGTTGCCAAGCAGGCTGTTATGCGTGCCGGTCAGTACGCATATCGTGACCGCCGCAACAAGAAACGCGTGTTCCGCCGTCTGTGGATCGCTCGTATCAACGCCGGTGCTCGTGCCAACGGCATGAACTACAGCCAGTTCATGAACGGCCTCAAGAAAGCCGGTATTGAACTCGACCGTAAAGTTCTTTCCAACATGGCTATTTTCGACAAAGAAGGCTTTGCCGCTGTTGTCGCTAAGGCCAAAGCAAGTCTTGCTTAATACGGAAACAACACAGTTTTAGCGGTCCTTACCGTTTAAACTGATAAAATATTACAAGAGCCTGGCTTTATGCCAGGCTTTTGTTTTTTATCCTTCATCGCTGTCGACAAAAATGGAAGATCTAAGTCAAATTATCGAGTCTGCCCGTCTAAGCTTCGCACAGGCTCAGACTCCGGCCGCACTGGAAGACGCTAAAGCCGTCTACCTTGGCAAAAGCGGCTCTTTAACAGCACTCTTAAAAGGGATGGCAAAGCTTTCCCACGAAGAAAAACGTGAAAGAGGTGCACAAATTAATAAAGCCAAGCAGCAGGTAGAAGCGCTGCTTAATGAGCGCCGCCGCCAGATGGCTGACGAAGAGCTGAACCGCAAACTGGCGAGCGAAGCTGTGGATATTACGCTTCCCGGCAGAAACTTCGGTACAGGCGGGATTCATCCTGTGATGAAGACCTGGATGCGTGTCGAAGAAATTTTCAAAACCATCGGCTTTGATGTGGCCGACGGTCCCGAAGTTGAAAACGATTGGTATACGTTTACCGCTCTGAATAATCCGCCCAATCATCCGGCTCGAAGCATGCAGGATACCTTCTATGTGGATATGAAGGATGAGACCGGCAAACAGCTGCCGCTTCGCCCGCATACCTCTCCGATGCAGGTGCGCTACGCGCGCCAGCACAAGCCGCCGATCAAGGTGATTGCTCCGGGAAGAACCTATCGAGTTGACTCTGATGCGACTCACTCGCCGATGTTCCATCAGGTTGAAGGGTTGTGGATTGACGAAAACATCAGCTTTGCCGACCTCAAAGGCGTCTATGTTGATTTCCTGAAGCGTTTCTTTGAAACAGACGATTTGATCGTCCGTTTCCGTCCGAGTTACTTCCCGTTCACAGAACCGAGCGCTGAAGTGGACATGATGTTCACCAGCGGTCCGAGAAAAGGCAAGTGGCTTGAAATCAGCGGCTCAGGCGAAGTTCATCCGAATGTGGTCAGAAATTTCGGCCTTGATCCGGAAAAGTATGTCGGTTTTGCTTTCGGTTCCGGACTTGAACGTCTGACAATGCTTCGCTACGGTATTGACGATCTGCGCCTTTTCTTCGAAGGCGATCTTCGCTTCCTTCAACAATTCAAATAATCGGCTAAGGTAAAAAATGTTATTTTCAGAAGAATGGCTTCGCCACTACATTAATCCGCCCCTTTCAAGCGAAGCGCTTTGCGAAACACTGACAATGGGCGGTCTGGAAGTGGAGGGATCCGAACCGATCGCGCCCGCCTTTACAGGAATCGTTGTTGCGCAGGTTCTGACAGTGGAAAATCATCCTAACGCCGACAAACTGCACGTATGCACGGTTGATGTCGGGGAAGGGGATCCGGTTCAGATCGTTTGCGGCGCTCCGAACGTTGCACCCGGAATCAAAGTACCTTGCGCGAAAATCGGCGCAGTTCTCCCGGGCGACTTCAAAATTAAGAAGGCCAAGCTGCGCGGCGTTGAAAGCAACGGCATGCTTTGCTCGAGCAGAGAGCTTGGCATCTCCGAAGATCATTCAGGACTTTGGATTCTGCCTGCGGACGCTCCGGTCGGAGAAGATATCCGTACTTACGAACGTCTTGACGACAGAAAGATTGAAATTAAATTAACACCGAACCGCGGTGACGCGCTGAGCATTATCGGTGTCGGCCGTGATCTTCGCGCGATGACCGGCGCTGAACTTGCTCAGCCGGATATGTCTCCGGTTGAAGCAAACTGCGACGCCGTTCATAACGTCAAAATTGAAGCGCCAGATCTCTGCGGCCGTTTCTCCGGCCGTGTGATTAAAGGTCTGAATCCGAACGCACCGACTCCCGACTGGATGAAGTCTCGTTTAGAAAGATCCGGTCAGAGATCGATTTCCGCTCTGGTGGATATTTCCAACTACGTTCTGCTTGAGCTTGGTCGTCCGACTCACATCTTTGATCTGGATAAGCTTGACGGAACCCTGACGGTTCGCTGGGGCAAGGAAGGCGAAAAGGCGGGGCTGCTGAACGGAAAGACCGTCGATATCGATCCGTATTTCGGCGTGATTTCTGACAATAACGGCATCGAAGCGATCGGCGGCATCATGGGAGGCGCTCATGCGGCGGTTTCCGATGACACCGTGAACATTTTCATTGAGTCCGCTTTCTGGTGGCCTGTTTCTATTCAGGGACGCTGCAGAAAGCTGAACTTCTCCACCGATGCGGCCTACAGATTTGAACGCGGCGTTGATTTCGGCACCACCGTTGAACATCTCGAGTACACCACTCGTCTGATCAAGGATATCTGCGGTACAGCAGAAACACAGATCGGACCGGTTGTCGATATGGTAGAAAGCCTGCCGGAGCGCAAGCCGGTCAAGATGAGAATTGAACGCTGCCGTAAGATCATCGGTGCGGATATTTCCGAAGACAAGATGGCTGAATGCTTCACACGTCTTGGCTTTAATTTCGAAAAGAAGGACGGCGCTTTCCTGGTTGAACCGCCGACATACCGCTTCGATATCGAAATTGAAGAGGATCTGATTGAAGAAGTTGCCCGTCTCTACGGCTATCAGAACCTCACAGAGATCCCGCCGCTTGCTCGTGTTTCCATGCTCGAGAGAAACGAGGACACGCTCGATCGTCATGAATTGAGAAAGAAGATGGCGGCGCTGGGCTTCCAAGAGCAGATCAGCTACTCGTTTGTGGCCGAGGAAGAGGAAGCGGATTTTTCTGCGGTGAAAAATCCGATTAAGGTTCTGAATCCGATCGCTTCTCAGATGGCGGTCATGCGTACTCAGCTGATTGCGGGTCTTGTAAATACGCTCAAATACAATCTGAACCGCAAGACGGAACGTGCGGCGCTCTTTGAGTACGGGCGCGTATTCTTCAGAGACAAGACAGTTAAGGGATCGGACTTTGCGGTTGAGGGTGTTCGTCAGCCGGTCCATCTGGGTGCGTTGGTTTACGGTTCTGCTTACCCGGCTCAGTGGGGCGAGAAGGCTCGTCCCTATGATTTCTTCGACCTGAAGGGCGTTGTTGAACAGCTGACTGCAGGCAGAAAACTGCGTTTTGAGAAATCGAAGAACCCAGCTTTGCATCCTGGCCGCTCCGCAGATGTCTATTTGGATGGTGACCTCATCGGTGTGATCGGTGAGCTTCATCCTGCTCTGGCTCAGAAGTATGATCTGCCGCACTCGCCGGTTGTCTTTGAGCTTGACGCTGAGCCGCTTCTCAAACAGGGCCTGCTGGTTCATAAACCGATTTCCAAGTTCCAGCCGGTTTCCAGAGACATTTCTGTTTCGATGGCTTCTGATATTGCGCTTCAGAAGCTGACCGACGCGGTCGCAAAGGCTGCGAAGAAAGATCCTCGTCTGTTCATTCTGAGCTCCTTCAAACTCTTTGACGTTTACCAGCCGAAGGATGATGCAGGACAGAAGAGTCTTGCCTTTAGTGCTCGCTTCCAGCGCATGGACAGCCAGGTTTCTGACGCAGAAGCCGATGAGGCCGTGCAGGCGATTCTGAACGTTCTTGCCGAACAAGGCGCTGTTCTGAGACAGTGATGAATCTGACTGCGGATCGCTCGTGTTGTGCGGGCGGTTCTGCAGGCGGCAGGTTCGTCTTTGATCGATTTGATGAAAGTCGGTCAAAGAAGACTCTGCTTTGCGCGTACTCTTCCGCGCGCGGCGAAAGGTCTGATGAAACGGACAGACTGTTAAGCCTAAATTTAAGGGCCTTATACCGATGAAGAAGAAACTAGCAGCATTGCCGGAAATTCCGAATAAACGATATTTCCCAATCCGAGAAGCCTCAGATTTATGCGGCGTAAAGGATTATGTTCTGCGTTTTTGGGAGAAAGAGTTTTCACAGCTTAGGCCCTTAAAGCGAGGCGCTCATCGGGCCTATAGAAAAAAAGACATAGAGATTGCGCGGCGTATCAGAGAGCTCGTCCATGGGGAAGGCTATAAGCTTTCCGCCGCACGGCAGATTCTGACTCAGGAGCTTGAAGCGCTGAAAAATAACAAGCCGGTTCAAGAGCCGGGAGCGCCTGCCGAATTAAAGATTTCTCGAGAAGCGGTAACGGCCGATATTGGAGAGCTCGAAGAAATTATTTCAAATCTTGAAAAAATCGCGGACTTCTTGCATACATAAAAAAATTAGTGTATATTCTCGATTCTTGAGTCGGGGCGTAGCGCAGCCTGGTAGCGCACTTGCATGGGGTGCAAGGGGTCGCGAGTTCGAATCCCGCCGCCCCGACCATTTCTTAAATTAGCTCGTTGAACGAGCTTTTTTAATGCCTATTTGCTAGGTAAGCCCACCGAAATATTTCAGAATCTGAAATATTGCAGAATCTAGAGCCTCTAGCAGAGGCTCAGCTTTTAATCTGAAGGCATCTTCTTTAGAAGTCTGTC